>NZ_JBRREF010000054.1:0-33042 GCF_056760135.1 Stenotrophomonas sp. STEN023
AAGCAGGCGCCCCATCGGGTTGCACAGCTGTCGATGGGTTCAGTAGTGCCAGCTTCGCGGCTTACGCCGCTCCCACAAGCAAATGCCGGCCACGCCAGCAAGACAAATGGCCAAAACAAGAACGGCGCCCGAAGGCGCCGTTCTGACTACAGCCGCTGGCTGGCTCAGCGGCCCAACTCGAACACCACGTCGAGGTTGACCGATACGGTGGTTTCGCCCGGCGACACCGCGGTATCCATTTCCATCTTGTTGGCGCGGCCGGCGGCCATGGCCATCATCGGCATTGGCCGGAAGCCGCCCTGGCTGCCTTCGGAGATGCTGACGATGCGACGCACGCGCAGGCCCAGCGACTTGGCATAGGTTTCGGCGCGGGCCTGGGCTTTCTTCAGCGCGGCCAGGCGGGCTTCGTCATAGACCGGCTCGGGCTGGTCGATCTCGAAGCTGGGGCCATTGATCTGGTTTGCGCCCTGCGCGGCCAGACTGTCCAGCACCTTGCCCAGTTTGGTGATGTCGCGCACCTTCAGGCTGACGGTGTTGTTGGCCTGGTAGCCGGTGATCTTCGGCGGCTCGTTCTCGGCATAGCGGTACTGTGGGCTGAGGTTGATGCCGCTGGTCTGGATGTCGCGCTCGGCGATGCCGGCGGCCTTGATCGCAGCCATCACCTTGTCCATCTGCACGGCGTTGTCGCGCATGGCGGTGTTGCCATCGGCTGCCTGGGTCACTACGCCGGCGGACAGCGTGGCCACGTCCGGTACCCGGTGTGCTTCGGCCTGGGCTGACACATTGAGCAGGGTGGCGTCGCTGGCCACGACGGTGGGCACGGTTTGGGCGTGGGCGGTCATCGAGGCTCCCAGGGCGAGTGACAGGGACAACAGCAATGGAGCAAGGGCAGTACGACGCATGGTGATCCTCCTTGGATGGATCGTGAAAGTGACTACAGGGCGATGAACGGGTGGTGAGCCGGCTCGGGGTTGCAGCGACTTTGACGTCTTTGCCGATCATTCAGCTAGCCGCCGCAGGTTATGCTTCCGCGATGCTTTATCTTGCCTCCCGTTCCCCTCGCCGCAACGAACTCCTTTCCCGCCTCGACGTGCCATTCCGGGCGTTGGATCTGGACGTGCCTGAAGTGCGGGCGGAAGGTGAACCCGCCGAAGCCTACGTGCGGCGGGTAGCCTTGGACAAGGCGCAGGCTGGCCTGGCCCTGGTGGCCGACGATCCGCAGGCGGTGGTGCTGGGCTCGGATACCGAGGTGGTGCTGGGCGACCGGGTCTATGGCAAGCCGGCCGATGCCGCCGACGCCGCAGCCATGCTGGCCTCGTTGGCCGGGCGCACGCACCGGGTGATCACCGTGGTGGCGCTGGTCGCTGCCGGGCGACATGCGCTGGAAACGGTCATCTCGGAAGTGACCTTCGCGCCAATGAGCGCGGCGCAGATCCAGGCTTACGTCGCCACCGGTGAGCCGATGGGCAAGGCCGGTGGCTATGCCATCCAGGGCGGGGCGGAGCGTTTCATCAGTCATTTGGCGGGCAGCTACTCCGGGGTGATGGGGCTGCCGCTGCAACAGACCGCCGTGTTGCTGGCGGCCTTTGCCGCCGGCGCGGCCGACGATTCCATGGACAAGGGGGAGTGAAGGACGTGTCCGAAGAGATCCTGGTCAATGTCACCCCGCGCGAAACCCGCGTGGCAGTGATTGAAAACGGCATGTTGCAGGAACTGCACATCGAACGCGGCTGGCGCCGTGGTGTGGTCGGCAACATCTACAAGGGCAAGGTGCAGCGGGTGATGCCGGGCATGCAGGCTGCGTTCGTCGAGGTAGGGCTGGACCGCGCTGCGTTCCTGCACGCCAACGACGTGGTGCGTCCGGCGCCGGTGGCGGCCGATACCGACGAAACCGCGCCCAGCCTGCCGCTGCCGTCCTCGGTGCCGATCGTGGAGTTGCTGCGCGACGGCCAGGACGTGGTGGTGCAGGTGGTCAAGGACCCGATCAGCACCAAGGGCGCGCGCCTGACCACCCAGATCAGCATCCCCTCGCGTTACCTGGTGCTGCTGCCGCAGTCGAAGATGGTCGGCGTTTCAGCGCGCATCGAGGACGAAGGCGAGCGCGCGCGGCTGAAGTCGCTGGTCACCGAGATCTCGGCGCAGCACGGCGGCTACGGCTACATCGTGCGCACCAATGCCGAGGGCCAGCCGGCCGAGGCGCTGGCCGAAGATATCTCCTATCTGTCGCGGGTCTGGGCGGTGGTGGAACGGCGCGGTCGCGAAGCGCCGCCGTGCAGCATCATCTATGAAGACCTGAGCCTGCCGCTGCGCTCGGTGCGCGACCTGATCCGCAAGGACGTGGACAAGGTCAAGGTCGACTCCAAGGAGACCTTCACCCAGTTGCAGGCCTTCGTCGCCAAATACATGCCGGTGCTCGGCGAGAAGCTGGAGCTGTATACCGGCGACCGTCCGATCTTCGACATGTTCGGGGTAGAGGACGAGATCGTCCGCGCCTTGAACAAGCAGGTGCCGCTCAAGTCCGGTGGCTATCTGGTCATCGACCAGACCGAGGCGATGACCACCATCGACGTCAACACCGGTTCCTTCGTCGGCCAGCGCAATCTGGAAGAAACCGTGTTCCGCACCAACCTGGAGGCGGCGCAGACGGTGGCGCGGCAGCTGCGGCTGCGCAACCTGGGCGGCATCATCATCATCGACTTCATCGACATGGATGACGCCGAGCATCGCCGCCAGGTGCTGCGCACGTTGGAAAAGGCCTTGGCACGCGACCACGCCAAGACCACGGTGTACGACTTCTCGCCGCTGGGTCTGGTCGAAATGACCCGCAAGCGCACCGTCGAGAGCCTGGAGCGGCAGCTGTCGGAAACCTGCCCGCAGTGCAGTGGCCGCGGCAGCATCAAGACCGCCGAAACCGTCACCTACGAGATCTTCCGCGAGATCACCCGCGCCGTGCGCCAGTTCGAAGCCGCGCGCCTGCTGGTGATTGCATCGAGCAAGGTGGTCGCGCGCATCACTGACGAAGAGTCGGCAGCGGTGGCCGAGCTGGAGGAGTTCCTCGGCAAGAGCATCCGCTTCCAGGCGGATGATCAATACCTGCAGGAGCAGTTCGATGTTGTACTGCTCTGAACGAGCTCACTTCGCGGCACGGAAGCACGAAGTGAGCTGATGACCACGCTGTTGCGCCACCGCCTACGCCGCTTCCGTCGCTACGCCTTGATGGCATTGGCGATCGCGTTGGTGTGCGTGGCGCTGCTGGTTGGCACGGTCAGCCAGCTGTTGCCGGTGGTGGAGGCGCATCCGGACAAGGTTGCGGCCTGGCTCAGCGAGCGCGCCGGGCAGCCGGTGGCGTTCGATCGCCTGGACACACGCTGGACCCGGCGCGGCCCGTTGCTGCAGCTCGATGGCTTGCGGGTTGGCCAGGGCGAAGGTGTACGCATTGGCCAGGCGGAAGTGCTGGTGGCGGTGTACTCGGGCCTGCTGCCCGGCGCGCCGCTGACCGAGCTGCGCCTGCGCGGGCTGGCACTGACCCTGCAACGTGCCGATGACGGCCGTTGGTCGGTGCGTGGCCTGCCCGAGTCCAAGACCGGTGGCGATCCACTGGACACCCTGCGCCGGCTCGGCGAACTGCAGGTGATTGGCGGGCAACTGCAGGTGCAGGCGCCATCGATTGGTCTGCAGACCCACATTCCGCGTATTGACCTGCGTCTGCGCGTGGACGGAGAGCGTCTGCGGGTAGGGGCAAAGGGATGGATCGATACCAAGGCTGCGCCGGTCACCGCCGTGCTGGATTTCCAGCGCCAGCGCGGTGACGGGCAGGCCTGGTTCTCGGCCGATCCGGCCGAACTAGGTGCATGGTCTTCGCTGCTGCGATTTGCCGGAGTGCAGTTGCGGCAAGGCAAGGGTGAGCTGCAGAGCTGGGTACAGCTGCAGGACAACCGGGTGGTGGCGGTCAGCGCCGAAGGCGAGCTGGACGATGTGCAGCTTGCCGGCGCGCCGTTGCCGGATGCCTCCGCCGCACCTACCGTGGCTTTCAGTAAGTTGCAGCTGCGCGCGCGCTGGAAAGTGATTGATGGCGGTTGGCGACTGGATGCGCCCCGCCTGCGGATCGCGGGCGACGGCAGCACGCAGGCGCTGGACGGGCTGTTGCTGGCTGGCGGCAAGCATTTCGCGGTGCAGGGCAAGCAGCTTGATGCTGGTCCTCTGCTGCAGGTGTTGGCGCTCAGTGATCGGCTGGAGCCCAGCCTGCGGCGTTGGCTGCACCGCTCGCAGCCGTCCCTGCGCTTTGCTGATATCAGCTTGGTCGGTGCTGCCGACGGCCCACTGCGGGCAAGCGGCGAGTTGCTGGATGCCAGTTTCGCAGCGGTTGGTGGCAGCCCGGGTTTGAGTGGCCTGCGCGGTCATCTCGAGGGTGATGCGCAGGCGTTCTCGCTGGCCCTGAAGCCGGACCACGTGGTGCGTTTTGACTGGCCGACCGGATTTGGTGTGCTGCACGAGCTGCAGCTTTCCGGAGACCTGGTCGGCTGGCGCGAGGGCGACGGCTGGCAGGTAGGTACGCCAGCGCTGCGCGTGCAGGGCCAGAACTACGCGGCGGACGTGCGCGGCGGGCTGTGGTTCCAGGGTGATGGAACGCGTCCGTGGATCAATCTGGCCGCCAAGATCGACGATGTGCCGATGACCGCCGCCAAGCAGTTCTGGGTGCGCTCGAACATGAGCGAGGCGGCAGTGAAGTGGCTGGATGCGGCGCTGGTCGATGGCACCTTGCGCGGTGGTACCGGCCTGGCGGTGGGTGATCTGGATGATTGGCCGTTCGTCGGCAACAACGGCCGCTTCGAGGCGGGCGGGCACATCGACGATGGTTCGATCCGCTTCCAGCAGGATTGGCCGCTGATGCAGCACGTCAATGCCGACATCAACTTCATCGGCGGCGGTTTTGATCTGAACGGTCGCGGCGAGCTGGCCGGGGTCAAGGTGGATCATCTGCGCGCCGGCATTGCCAGCTTCGCCGAGTCCAAGCTGGTGGTGCAGGCCAACACCGTCGACGAGAGCGCGCGCCTGCTGGTGATGCTGCGGCAGAGTCCGTTGCAGGCCAGCTATGGCGACACCCTGGACAACCTCAGCGTGGCCGGCCCTGCCGCGGTCAATTTCGATCTGCTGCTGCCGTTGCATCACGATGGCGGCGGACACCTGCTGGGTGATGTTGATCTGCGCGGCGTACGCATGGCCGACAAACGCTGGGATCTGCAGTTCGAGGGCGTGCGCGGCAAGGCCGCGTACAGCAGTGATGGCTTCGATGCGCCGGCGTTGCAGGTGCGGCATCAGGAGCGCGACGGCATGCTGGCGCTGCGCGCCGGCAAGCCGGTGAAAGATCCGGCGCATGCATTCGAAGCCGAGCTCAGCGCCGATCTGGACGCAGGCAAGCTGCTGGACCGCGCGCCCGAGCTGGCTTGGCTCAAGCCCTATGTGCACGGCACCTCGGCGTGGACGGTCGGTGTCAGCCTGCCCAAGGTAGCGACGGGCACGTCCAGCAGCGCACCAACCCTGCTGACCCTGCGCTCGGATCTGCAGGGCACGCGCCTGCAGTTGCCGGCGCCGTTGAACAAGCCGGCCGCCGATGCCCTGGCCACCACCGTGCAGGCTGCCTTGCCGATGGGCGCGGGGCGTATTGATGTTTCGTTCGGCAAGCTGATGGCCTTGGCTGCGCGCAGCCAGAACGGCAAGACCGGCGTGCAGGTCACCATGGGCAGCGATACCGTCGATCACGAACCGCCGGCCGATGGGCTGGTGGTCAATGGCCGTACCCCGTCGCTGGACGCGCTGGAGTGGATCACCCTGGCGCGCGGGGACGGCAATGACGGCGGCGATGGTGGCGTCGCGCTCAAGCAGGTGGACGTTCTGGCTGACCAGCTGTTGATGGTGGGCGGGCGCTTCGCGCAGACCCGCCTGCAGCTGCGGCCCGGTGCCGATGCGGTCGCCGTGCAGCTGGATGGCCCGGCACTGGCAGGCAATCTGCGCGTGCCTACCGCCGAGGGCGGCACCGTCAGCGGGCAGCTGGCGCGGGTGTACTGGCAGGCAGCCAAGGCGGCAACCGCGGAGTCCAGCGACACCCCGGCAGAGCCGATCAATCCGGCCAACATCCCGCCGTTGGCATTGGATATCGAGGACCTGCAGTTCGCCACGGTCAAGCTCGGCCAGACCCGCCTGCGCACGCGTCCCACCGGTGACGGCCTGCAGGTGCAGGAACTGGCAATCCGTGCGCCGAAGCAGGTCATCGATGTGCACGGCGAGTGGCGCGGCATGGGCGCGCAGGCGCGTACCCTGGCGACGGCGCAGGTAGAGAGTGAAGACCTCGGCGATCTGCTGCAGCGTCTGGGCTATGCCGGGCAGCTGCGTGGTGGCCAGGGCAAGGTGAACCTGCAGGCCGGCTGGCAGGGCGGACCGATGGCGTTCAACATGGCCAGCCTGCAGGGCGGCATGGGCATGAACCTGCGCAACGGCCAGCTGCTGGAAGTGGAGCCCGGCGCCGGCCGGGTGCTGGGCCTGCTCAGCGTGGCGCAGCTGCCACGGCGGCTGCTGTTCGACTTCCGCGACCTGTTTTCCAAGGGCCTGGCGTTCAACCACGTCGAAGGTGCGATGCGCTTTGGCAACGGCCAGGCCAGCACCGACAAGATTGCCATTGAGTCACCGGCGGCCGAGATCACCATCCGTGGCCAGGCCGATCTGGTCGCACAACAGTTCAACCAGACCATCGATGTGAACCCGCGCTCGGGCAACCTGCTGACCGTAGTTGGTGCGGTGGCCGGTGGCCCGGTTGGCGCGGCGGTCGGCGCGGCCGCCAACGCGGTGCTGGGCAAGCCACTGGGCGAGATCGGCTCCAAGACTTATAAGGTGACCGGACCCTGGAAAGATCCCAAGGTCGAGGTACTGGACCGCGACGCTGCCCGTATGCCGCCGCCAGCGGTTACCCCGGGCGCGTCCAGCGGCCCCTGAATCAGCGCAGGCTTGCATGAAGGCGGGCCTGCCCCCATCTGGAATGTCATGACCGAAAACGCTCTCACGCTCGCCGAAACCCGCCTGCTGCTGCCTGCAGGACTGGATGCCAATCGCCTCGAACGCACCTTTGGCACCTTGCTGGGGCCGGGCATCGACTTCGGTGACCTGTACTTCCAGCATTCGCGCCGCGAGAGCTGGAGCGTGGAGGACGGCATCGTCAAGGACGGTGCGCATTCGATCGAGCAGGGCGTGGGCGTACGCGCGATTGCCGGTGAGAAGACCGGTTTCGCGTATTCGGACGATATCCAGCCGGCGGCCTTGCTGGCTGCCGCGCAATCGGCGCGAGCGATCTCACGCGAAGGCGGCGAGCAGAACGTGCGCTCGCTGGTACGTGGCAGCGGGCGCGCGCTGTACCCGGCACTCGACCCGGTCGACAGCATCGGCAACGAGGCCAAGGTGGAAGTGCTCAAGCGCCTGGATCGCTACCTGCGTGCGGCGGATTCGCGCGTGCAGCAGGTGATGGTGAGCCTGTCCGGCGGTGTCGATACGGTGCTGATCGCGCGCAGTGATGGCGTGCTGGCCGCTGACGTGCGGCCACTGGTGCGTTTGAACGTGCAGGTCATCGTCGAGCAGAACGGCCGTCGTGAGTCCGGCTATGCCGGTGGTGGTGGCCGCTACAGCTACGAAGAATTGTTTGCCGGCGATCGCCCGGAGAATTTCGCCCGCGAGGCACTGCGGCAGGCGTTGGTGAACCTGGAGGCGATTCCAGCCCCGGCTGGTGTGATGCCGGTGGTGCTGGGCCCGGGCTGGCCCGGCGTGCTGTTGCACGAGGCGGTGGGCCACGGCCTGGAAGGCGACTTCAACCGCAAGGGCACCAGCGTCTACGCCGGTCGTATCGGCGAGCGGGTGGCATCGCCGGGCGTGACCATCGTCGATGACGGCACCCTCGATGGCCGCCGAGGTTCCTTGAACATTGATGACGAAGGCACCCCGACCCAGTGCACCACGCTGATCGAGGACGGCATCCTGGTCGGCTACATGCAGGACACGCTCAACGCACGCCTGATGGGCGTGGCGCCGACCGGCAATGGTCGCCGCGAGTCGTTCGCGCACATGACCATGCCGCGCATGACCAATACCTATATGCGCGCAGGCAAGCATGATCCGCAGGAGATGATCCGCTCGGTGAAGAAGGGCCTGTACGCGGTCAACTTCGGTGGCGGCCAGGTCGACATCACCAGCGGCAAGTACGTGTTCTCGGCGACCGAGGCTTACCTGATCGAAGACGGCAAGATCACTGCGCCGGTGAAGGGCGCGACGTTGATCGGCAACGGCCCGGAGACCATGCAGAAGGTGCGCATGATCGGCAACGATCTGGCGCTGGATGAGGGCGTGGGTATCTGCGGCAAGGACGGGCAGAGCGTGCCGGTCGGTGTCGGCCAGCCGTCGTTGCTGATTGATGGGCTGACGGTGGGTGGTACGCAGGCTTGAGTTTGAGGCTAGGGCTGAAGAGCCCCCCTCATCCGCCCTCCGGGCACCTTCTCCCGCAGGCGGGAGAAGGGAATGCTGGCATTTGGGGCAGGCCCGGATTTCGCTCAAACAGCAGTGACTCAATCCCTTCTCCCGCCTGCGGGAGAAGGTGCCCCGCAAGGGGCGGATGAGGGGAGCTTTTCGCTACAGAACCAAATCCGCAGCAAATCCCCTCAACCCAGATCAATCCTGCTCGTCGCCATCCACATCATCAGCATCGTCATCACCGCCGCCAACTTCCGCAGCCGCGCTCAATACCGGCACCAGCATCAGCTCGCGCAATACCTGGTAGATCTCGCGGTAGGCGCGCGGCGGCTTGTTCTTGGCCTTCTCGGCCAGCGCATTGCGCACCAGCGTGCGCAGGCCCTGACGGTCGGCTTCCGGATGCTCGTCCAGCAGTTCGCCCAGCGCCACATCGCCTTCGGCCAGCAAACGCTCACGCCAGCGCTCCATGCGGTGCATGATTGCCACTTCACGGCGCGAGGTCTCGCTGTTGGCATCCAGCGCATTGCGGATCGCGTCCAGCGTCTCGTCTTCCTCGCGGCGCATCTGCTTGGCCAGGAACGCCAGCTGGCGCTTGCGCGCGCCGTGCGAGGTGATGCGCTTGGTGTACTCGATGTGTTCCAGCAGGCCTTCCGGGATCGGCAGGCGCGCCAGCTGGGCTGGGGTCAGCTCCACCAGGGTTTCGCCCAGGGCCAGCACTTCCAGCGCTTCGCGCCGGTTCTGGCTACGGCTTTCGCCCAAAAATTCACCGGTTTCTTGATCGCGTCCGCGCATCGCACTGCTACCTACTAAACTTCATGACAGGAAAGCCTGGCGCTCGCCGGGCTCCACGAAAAATCCACGTCACGCCGCCGCCAGTCATGCAAGACCGGGCAGATGTGAAGGGATTTGGCCACCAAGGATAAAGCATTGAACGCCATTAGCACCGATAAGCCTGCCGCCGACGACAGCCTGCAGCGCCTGGAACGCCTGACCGGCATCTCCCAGCGGCTGCTGGAACGGGCCCGCGCGATGGGCGCCAGCCAGGCCGAGGTCAGCTGCAGCGAGGACCGCGGGCTGGATGTGAATGTGCGCCTGGGCGAGGTGGAAACGGTCGAAGCCACCCATGACCGCGGCATCGCGGTGACCGTGTACTTCGGCCAGCGCAAGGGCAGCGCCAGCACTGCCGACCTGCAGGAAGCCAGCCTGGAGGCCACGGTGGCCCAGGCCTGCGCGATCGCCCGCCATACCGAGGACGACCCGGCCTCTGGCCTGGCCGACCCGGCGCTGATGGCCACCGAGTTCCCGGATCTGGACGGCTGGCACCCGTGGGAGTTGAGCGCCGAGCAGGCGCTGGATCTGGCGCTGGCCTGTGAATCGGCTGGCCGCGACAGCGACAGCCGCATCAGCAACTCCGATGGCGCCTCGGCTTCCACCGCGCAGAGCGTGTCGGTGTATGCCAACTCGCACGGTTTCATCGGCCGTGACCGCAGCAGCCACCATTCCATCGGCTGCGCGCTGATCGCCGGCCAGGGCGATGGCATGCAGCGCGATGGCTGGTATACCAGCGCCATCGCCCGCGAAGACCTGGACGATCCGGCAGCGGTAGGCCGGCGCGCGGCCGAGCGCACCGTCGCCCGGCTGCAGCCACGCTCGCTGCCAACCGGCGAGGTGCAGGTGTTGTTCGCTGCTGAAATGGCACGCTCCCTGATTGGCCATCTGCTTAGTGCCGTATCGGGTGGCGCTCTTTATCGCCGTGCCAGTTTCCTGCTGGACAGCGTGGACACCCAGCTGTTCCCGGACTGGTTTGCCATTGATGAGCTACCGCTGCTGCGCCGTGGCCTGCGCTCCAGTTCCTATGACGGTGAAGGCGTAGCCACCCGCAACTCGGCGTTGATCACCGACGGCGTATTGCAGCGTTACATCCTGGGCAGCTATTCGGCACGCAAGTTGGGCCTGCAGACCACGGCCAATGCCGGTGGCGTGCACAACCTGAAAGTGAAGGCCAATGCAGGTGATCGTGCGTCCATGCTGTCGAGTATGGGCACCGGATTGCTGGTGACCGAGCTGATGGGCCAGGGCGTCAACGGCATCACCGGCGACTACTCGCGTGGCGCCGGTGGTTTCTGGGTCGAGAACGGGCAGATCGCTTACCCGGTGGACGGCATCACCATCGCTGGCAACCTCAAGCAGATGTTTGCCGGTATCCAAGCCGTGGGCACGGATGTGGACAGGCGTTCGCATGTTTCCACCGGCTCGATCCTGGTCGGCAAGATGACCGTGGCAGGTAATGATTGACGCAGTCTTGGTAAACAGCGGACTATTCTTGTGTGGAAGTTACGATACTTCCTATAGCTGTCTACCTTTATGGATAAGCCCTTTACAAGGATCTTGGGGAAACAATGAGCGATTACCAGAACACTCCGCCGCCGGCACCGGCCAGCGCAGGCGCCTCCGATGACAACAGCATTGCAATGCTGGTGCACCTGTCGGGCATCTTCTTCAGCTTCATCGTGCCGCTGATCGTTTGGCTGGTGAACAAGGACAAGCCGGAAAAGGCCTTCTTGAATGCCAATTCGAAGGAAGCGCTGAACTTCCAGCTGACCCTGCTGGGCGCCTACTTCATCAGCGGCATCCTGATGGTCGTGCTGATCGGCTTCCTGACCTATGCCGTGGCATGGATCGGCGGCCTGGTGTTCGCGATTCTTGCTGGCCTGGCCGCCAACAAGGGCGAGACCTATCGCTACCCGCTGACCATTCGCCTGATCAAGTAATCAGCGCGTCGGTTGTCAAACAAAAAGCCCGGGATTCCCGGGCTTTTTGCTGTCTGCAGTGTTTTCGCTCCCTCCCTTTCGCGTAGCGAAGGGGAGGGCTGCGGAGGGGGTGGCTTAACGCGATCAATGCGTACGCAGCACCGTCAGCTCGGCCAATGCAGACAATGCTGCCGCGCGCTGGCCAAACGGGATCAACGCTGCCTGCATCGCGGTAGCCAGCTCGGCCAGTGTGGCTTTGGCGCCTTCCATGCCCAGCAAGGAGGGGAAGGTCGACTTGTCCTGCGCCTGGTCCTTGCCGGCGGTCTTGCCCAGTTGCTCGGAGCTGGCTTCGACATCGAGGATGTCGTCGCGGACCTGGAAGGCCAGGCCCAAGGTGTCAGCGAAGCTGTCCAGCTGTGCAAGCTGGGCATCACTGGCCTCGCCACACAGCGCGCCCATGCGCACGGCGGCCCGGATCAGCGCGCCGGTTTTCATCGCATGCATGCGTTTGAGCTCGTCCAGCGCCTGCTGCTGACCGGTGGCGTCGATGTCCAGCGCCTGTCCGCCGCACATGCCGGCTGCACCGGATGCACCTGCCAGGGTCTTGATGCAGTTCAAGGCCAATGCCGGTGGCATCCAGGCGTCGGCGAGGATTTCAAAGGCGCGGGTCTGCAAGGCATCACCGGCGAGGATCGCGGTGGCCTCATCAAAGGCTTTATGGGTGGTCGGGCGGCCGCGGCGCAGGTCATCATCGTCCATCGCCGGCAGGTCATCGTGTACCAGCGAATAGGCATGGATGAGCTCGACCGCCACCGCAGCGGCATCCAGGCGCGCTTCTTCGGCGGCGAACAGGTAGCCGGCTGCATAGACCAGCATCGGCCGCATGCGCTTGCCGCCGCCCAGTGCTGCATAGCGCATGGCCTGGTGCAGGCGTTGCGGGGCAAGCTCCGGGTCGGGCAGGGCGTCCTGCAGCTGTTCTTCGGTGCGCTCCAGCCAGCGGGTGAGCAGGGCGTCAGTCTTCATTGCCGCTGCTTTCAAAGGGTTCGGACTTCTCTGGCTGGGCCGGATCACTGACCAGACGCACGCGCAACTGTGCCTGCTCCAGCGCCTGCTGGCACTGGCGGTAGAGGCCAACGCCACGTTCGTAAGCGGTCAGCGACTGTTCCAGACTCAGATCGCCGGCTTCCATCTTCTCGACCAGTTGCTCGAGTTCCTCGAGCGATTGCTCGAAGTGGGCGACCGGCGAGGTTTCATTGGGGGACTTTTTTGCCATGGCGCAAGTGTGAGCGGCCAGCAGGAAAGGGTCAATTCACCCGATCTGGCGGTTGCCATTCCAGCGATGCACCGTGGTCCTGCAGCCAAGCCTGCAGCGGTGCGGAGATGACCCGGTCTGCTGCCGCCAGCACGGTGTCGCCATCGCATAGCAGTGGCAGCTGCGCGCGCAACCACGGCGGCATGTCCGCCTGCTGCAGGCAATGTTTGAGTTGGTGGCTGTGGCTACGCCCCGGCAGCTGGATGCGCTCGCCGCCCTGGCGCAGGCGCAGATGCACTGGCCGCTCGAAGGCGCTGGCGCCATGCAGTAGAAGTTTGCTGCCATCCGGCAGCTCGGCTGGTTCGCTGCCATTCCATTCCTGCGTCCAGCCCTCGGGCCAGGGCTTGGGCAAGGACAGTGCATGCAGCTGGTTGCGCCAGCGCACGATGCGGGCCTGCTGCCAGCGGAACTCAGCCTGTTGGTCGTGGCCAGCGGCCAGCAGCTGTTGCTGGATCGCCAGCACGCCGTTGCCTGGCAGTGCTGGCAGCCCTTGCTGGGTCACCCACAAGCGCAGTACGCGGGATTGTTGTGCGGGCGCGAGCAGCTTCAATCCGGCGAGCTGCAGCGCTCCGTCCGGTTGCAGGCAATGCTGCAGCAGGGCTGCATCGTTTTCATGCAGCAGCTCCGCCGCCTGTGCCGCCAGCCCGGCGCTGCGCGCCATTGCGGCGCTGGCATGTGGCCAGCGTTGGCGCAGCAGTGGCAGCACCTGCAGGCGCAGGAAGTTGCGGTCGAAATCCGCGCTGTCGTTGCTGGGGTCTTCGATCCAGTGCAAGCCGTGCTGGCTGGCGTAGGTCTCCAATGCCGAGCGCGGTACCTGCAGCAGTGGCCGCCAGAGCGTGCCGTTGCCGAAGCTGCGCAGCGCCTGCATTGCGCCCAGGCCATCGACACCGGCACCGCGCAGTGCGCGCAACAGGAAGGTTTCTGCCTGATCGTCCTGGTGATGGGCCAGGGCCAGCCATTCGCCTTGGCGCAGGTGGGTGTTGAACGCGCCATGGCGGGCGTCGCGCGCGGCTGCCTCCAGGCCATGGCCGGTATCGCGCGGAACCTCGACATGCACTACCTGCAGCGGGATGTTCCAGTGCGCGCAGAGGGTGTTGCAGTGCTGTTGCCAGTCATCGGCGACTGCCTGCAGGCCGTGGTGTACGTGCAGGGCGCGCAGGCTGCCGGGCTGTCGACCGGGCGCATTGGCCAGCAGGTGCAGCAGTACGGTGGAGTCGAGGCCACCACTGAAGCCGACCATCACCGGGATGTCGCTTGCGGGCTGCAGCAGGGAAGGAGAAAACAGGTTCATGGCCGCGCCGAGTATCGGCGGCAGCGGCGATGGCTGCAATTGTTGCCGCCAGCTGTTGGTTGCTCTGCGAGCGGTTGTGGGAGCGGTGTAAGCCGCGAAGCTGATGGATTTTCAGGTTGCAGGTCAGTCAGTGGCTTGGTTGCCACCAGCTTCGCGGCTTACACCGCTCCCACAAACACCGGCGGTTGTTCGGCGAGTGATGGCATTGCCGGTAGAGCCTCTGCCGAGCATGGCTCGGCACTACGCTGCGGCGTCGGGGCGTTCTGTTGGAGCAGCGTCAGCCGCGAAACAGGTGGATCTTCAGATTGCAGACTGGCTGGCGATTCCATTGATGCCGGCTTCGCGGCTGACGCCGCTCCCACAAACCCGGCTCAGGGCAGGATCTTGCCCTGGCGATCGATGCGGTAGTGCTTGCCGCCTTCGACGGCGGTATGGCCGCCAGGATCGGGTTTGCCTGGCGCGCAGCCCTGGCAGACTTCGGCAATGCCGTCCTTGAATGGCCAGCCCCAATCGAAACGGGCGGCGAAAGCCGGCTGCAGTTGGCGGTCGTAGTAGCCGATCTGGCCATCGACCATGGAACGGGTCAGGCCTTCCTCGAAGTAATCCGGGCCGTTGTCGTAGGTGATCACCGGCAGGTGGCGGCCATCGCGACGCAGGTAGTAGTGCTGCTTGCCGGCAATGACCGAGGTCAGCCCATCAGCATCGTATTCAAGCTGCGCCAGCGCCGTTTCGGTGACGATCAGTCTGCCATCGCTGGCCCGCTTGCAGCCGTCCAGAATTTTGAACGTATCGGTGTCCATCCGGTAGCAAGCCTCATCGGCCAGCGCGATCGCTGGCACCGTGGCCAGTGACAGCATTGCTGCCACTGGCCACCCGGCACGTTGCCGGAGCAGACTCACTGCGCCTTGCGCTCGAACTTGACCGGCTGCGGCAGTTCGACCGGTACGCCGTGCGCGTCGCAGGTACCCAAGGCACACAGGCGCTCACGCAGGCGCGGGGTGGACTGCACGATCAGGTGGTAGATGGTGTTCTGTTCCATCGTGCCGCGGACTGCCTTGCTGCCCGGGCCGCGTGCCCAGATGCCGACATCTTCGCCACCATGCGACTCGCTCTTGGACGGCACCAGTGCTTCCTGCATGTAGTCCGGGTGCTCGGTGTCGACGTGGGTCAGGTCGGGGCGGCCGTTGGCGGTCTCGAAGCTGCTCGGCGAATGCGGGAAGCGCTTCGGGCCGGACGGCTGCTGGTTGCTGGCACCGGTATAGCCCGGGCCGTTGGCATAGCTCAGGGTGGTGTAGGGCATGCCCATGCCATCGCGGGCCAGGTCCAGTGCGCCCATGCCGTCTTCACCGCCCTTGTCCTTGACCTTGCCGAGGATGGCGTTGCCGCGTGCCGGGTAACCGACGAAGTTCAGCGTATGCGAGTGGTCGGCGGTGACGATGATCAAGGTGTCGTCGGCCGAGGTGGCGTCAACGGCAGCTTTGACCGCATCCGACATGGCGATGGTGTCGCCCAGTGCACGGGCCGCATTGCCGCTGTGGTTGGCGTGGTCGATGCGGGCACCTTCGACCATCAGCACGAAGCCTTCCTGGTGCTTGGACAGGTTGGCGATGGCGGCGCGGGTCAGTTCGGCCAGCGAGGGCTCACCGGCACGGTCCTTGGGGCGGTCCTGCTCGTATTGCATGTGGTCCGGCTCGAACAGGCCGAGCAGGGCTGGCGCGTTGGCGGCAGCCTTGAGCTGGTCGGCATTCCACACGTAGGCGCCCTGCGGATGCTTGGCCTGCCATTCGGCGACCAGGTTGCGGCCGTCCAGGCGCAGGCCGACCTTGTCGGCGTATTCCGGGTCCTGCTCGTTGATGGTGGTGAACTGGCCACGGCCGCCACCCAATGCAACCAACGGGCCTTGGCCGTAGCGCGAGGTGGAGATCAGCTGCTGGGCGATATCCACGCAACCCGCGGCCTTGGCGGCTTCTGGCAGGTCGGTGTCGTTCTCCCAGTTGCGTTCGGGCGAATGCGCGTAGGTTGCCGCCGGGGTGGCGTGGGTCAGGCGCGCGGTGGAGACGATGCCGGTGGCCATGCCGGCACTGTCGGCCAGCTGCAGCCAGGTCAGCAGGCCCTTGGGCAGGCTGTCGGTGCAGTTGTTGCGGCTGCCGGCGCTGACGCCGATGGCGCCCATGTGGCTCTTCACGCCGGTGGTGATGGCGGTCATGGTGCCGGCCGAATCGGGGGTCTGCGAGTCGGTGTTGTAGGTCTTGCTGAACGCGGTACCCGGGAAGCGTTCCCAGGACAGCAGGTTCTCTTCGCCCGGCTGGCCCCGGCGCTGGCCTTCGAGGATGCGCGCGGCGGCAACGGTAGTCAGGCTCATGCCATCGCCCAGGAACAGGATGACGTTCTTGGCCTTGCCTGCCATGGCGCCGTTGCCGGCGGCGCGGGCGGCACCGTCGCGGTACCACCACTGCGGCGTTTCACCGTCCGGACGGGTGATCTGGGGGACGTCAACGCTGACTGCGTTGGCCGGGCCGGACTGTGGGCCGGTGCTGGCGCAGGCGCCAAGCAGCAGGGTGGACAAGGCGGCGGACAGGAAACTGGCTTTGCGCATCGGGGTTGTTACCGCTGGATGAATACAGACCGCCATTATGGTCAAGCGTGGAAGGCATGCATATGACACGCAGCTTTTCTGTGTGGGCATCGTTCTGGCGCAGGCCTTGCGCTATGGTGACTGCCTTCGATGTTTATCCCGGATTGACGATATGAATGTGGTTTCTGCCTGGCTGCGGATCCCCTTCTGGCAGCGGGTGGTCGGCGGCTTCGTGCTGGGTGCGCTGGCCGGCTGGGCGCTGGGACCGGCGGCCGAAACCTTTTTTGGCCCATTGGGCGAGCTCTACGTCACCTTGATCAAGATGATCGCGGTGCCGCTGGTGTTCTTCGCTGTGATCAACGCCATCGGTTCGTTGCACGGGCAGAAGTCGGTGGCTGCGCTCAGCGGCCGCACCTTCCTGTGGTTCGTCATCACCGCTGCGTTTGCTGTGGGTATAGGTCTGCTGGTCGGTACGGTGATGCAGCCCGGTACCGGTGGCCTGAAGCTGGCGGTGGATACGGCCTACACCCCGCGTGACGTGCCCTCGATCGCCAAGGTGCTGATGGATGTGGTGCCGTCCAATGTGTTCTATGCGCTGGCCGGCATCGGCACCAAGGCCAATGCGGCCGGTGAACAGGTGTTGGCGGCAGGGCGTGGCTCGATCCTGCCGGTGATCTTCTTCGCCGGTCTGCTTGGCTTTGCGATGGTCAAGCTGGGCGAGAAGGTCAACGAGGCGCGCAAGCTGGTCGGCCAGATGAGCGAGATCATGATCCAGGTGACCCGCTTCGTCCTGGAGATGACCCCGCTGGGTACTTTCGGCCTGATCGCCGGCCTGGTTGGCAGCTACGGTTTCGAGAAGCTGCTGCCGCTGGGCAACTTCGTGCTGGCGCTGTACGTGGCCTGCGCGTTGCACATCGTCATCGTCTACAGCGGCCTGTTGCTTGCGCACGGCTTGAATCCGTGGAAGTTCTTCCGTGGCGCGGCGCCGGGCATGCAGGTGGCGTTCGTGGCCTCGTCGAGCTTTGCGGCGATGCCGGTGGCGATGCGTTCGATCAGCGACAACCTCGGCGTCAACAAGGATTACGCATCGTTCGCGGTGCCACTGGGTGCCAGCATCAAGATGGACGGTTGCGGTGCGATCTACCCGGCCTTGTGTGCGGTGTTCATCGCCCAATACACCGGTGTGCCACTGACCCCGGAGCAATATGTGATCGTGCTGATCGCTTCGGTGCTGGGCAGCTTCGGCACCGCCGGCGTACCTGGCACGGCGGTAGTGATGGCGACGGTGGTGCTGAGCGCGGCCAACCTGCCACTGGAGGCGATTGGCTACCTGTACGCCATCGACCGCATCCTCGACATGATGCGCACGATGACCAATGTCACCGGGCAGATGGTGGTGCCGGTGATCGTGGCCAAGGAGACTGGGTTGCTTGACCAGCAGGTCTACGACGCGGCGGGTACGCCTGCGATGGGCGCTGGCGCCAATGGACGCCATCTGGAGTGAGCATCAGCACGGCTGCCTTGCTTCATTCAAGGCGCTGACCGTACAGGCAGGTGGGCCACCCCGAATCCGATGCCAGGCAACTGGCATCGGATTCTTCATTTTGTGGGAGCGGCGTAAGCCGCGAAGCACTTAGATAGGGCAGACGGCAAAGCTGCCAGGTCTTCAGTACCGCCAGCGGCGCGGCTTCGGCGGCCCCCACAAAGGCGATTGCCGGCCTGGCGTCCTTGCGTTGTAGCAGGTGTAACAACTGTCTGTAACAGCGCTGATACACCTGCGTGAAAGCCACGCCACGCTTGATTTCCGGCCAATCCACGGCCGCACCATACGCTGATCCGGGTATCTGCACGGCTGTGACAGGGATACACCTGTAACGCCGCTTGCATAAGTCAAGTGATTGGTTTTAAAGAAAAAAAGTCTTTGGCACGGTTGCTGCTCTCTCACTCGCGTTGGTACGAGTGGACGACGCAATGGACAGCAGGACCCTACATCGTTATGCCGCCCTGATCGGTATCTTGCTGATCGGTACTGCCGTAACCGAGTCCGCCTTGGCCTCTGGCGCGCGGCAAGGCGTAAAGCCGCAACCGGGCGAGATCGTGCTTCTGCGTGATGTTTCCGCACGTCCTGCCTACCGCCCGGCACCGCCCGGCATGGCCTTGATCGCCGATCCGTCGCCACGCAGGGAGCTCGGCTCGGCGCTGGGCGCTGGTGGCATGAGCGAGCTCAGCGATGATGACTACGCCGCAATGGGGTCCGGCATGGCCGATGGCTTGGCAAGCGGCCACGGCCAGACCACGGTGGAACGCGTGACCACGGGTGTGGTCGGCGGCACCTTGGGCCGTGTCACCGGCGGCGATGGCATGTTGTCCGGCAACCAGATGACGCGTGCCATCGGCGGGCCGATGGGCGCGGTGGGCGGTGCCACACGCGGCATCGGCGATCAGGTACGCGGTGCCCTGGCGCAGTTTCCGCTGGGCCAGCCGGCTGGGCAGGGTGGTAAGTGAACACCTCCGTCGCTCGTCTCTCAGTCACGCTGCTGGCGCTGTTGCTGGCAGGCGCAGCGCAGGCGCAAGCGCGCGGCGACAGCTACTCGGGGATGTTGTCCTATCTGTCCGCTGACAGCCGCATCGACGGCAATGCCTTGGCCGGCAGTGATGGCTCGATCAAGGTCAACCAGGCTGCGGGCGATCTCAACCTGCAGGCCAACCTGCACAGCATGGCCAATGGTGCGCAGGCATCGGCAAGCGTGCGCAGCCTGCAGCAGCGGCAAGCCAATCTTTTCAATTCACCGATGCAGGCTTCAGCGGTCATCGGCGGCAATGCGCTGGCTGGAGCCAGCGGCATCGCATCAATCAATCAGGCCAGCGGTGGTGGCAATGCGGAGTTGAACTCCGTCAATGCAACGCTGGCCGCACAGGGCATACGCGAGGCAAGTGATGAGGCCATGGCTTCATCCGAAGTGCTCGCGTCGGCAGGGGGGCAGCCCATCGCCACCGACCCGCGCACTACCCGACGGGTAGGTGTGGAGGCATCCGCATTGCGCGGATTTGACGGTGTGCTGCAACTCAATCAGATCGCGGGATCAGGCAACGCAACGGAGAACAGATTCAGCATCTCCGTGCAAAGCACCCCGTGAGCATGGCTTCATCCACCCGATGCATCAGAAAACCTGAAGAGGGCACCATGAAAGCGAATAAATGGACAGTACTCGCCATGGCGGTTACCGCATTCACCATGAGTGCGGCAGCCAATGCGGCGGACGATCAGAACGCGACCGCGAACATCAATCACCAGCACAATGTGAATGAGACGCGCACGCACACCAACACCAACACCAACACCAACATCAATACCAACGTCGATACCGACATCGACCTGAAGTTGGATGCCGCAGCTCGCCTGCGCTACAGCGACACGCGTTCCAACTACGAGTCCAACAAGACCGTAACCGAGAACGTGCAGAAGACGTCCAACATCTCTGCCGACGAGCGCAAGGAAAAGAACAACCACGGCGTGGACGTGAACCTTGAGAAGGACATGCGTCTGAGCTCGGACGTGAACTTCTCCGGCGACCCGACCATTACCGGCAACATCGATCTGGACTCGGCCGCGATTGCCATCATCGACAACCGCCAGTCGATCTCCAACAACCATGCCGAGAACGGACTGCTGAGTAACGATGCATCGATTGCCGATGATGTCGGTTCCGATGCTTCGGGCAACCTGGGCTTCAACGTCGCCGCCGGTGACAACAACGCCCAGGACAATGCAGCTGCATTGTCGGCAGCGGATGCGTCCTTCAGCTTCGGTATGGCCGATGCGGAAGTGTTCGTGAACCAGAGCGGCATGAACAACACCACGATGAACTACGGTGTGACCAACAGCGCAGGCGTGGGCGGCAATGCCTTCTCCGGCGCCAGCGGCAACATCGGTGTGAACGTGACCTCGGGCAACAACAACGAGCAGAAGAACGCTCTGGCTGCCTCGGTCGCCACCAGTGCCTACGCCACCTCGAGCATCAGCTCGAACCAGGTCTCCTCGGGTAACCGCGTCGACAATGACGGCTACTACGATTACCTGGTGAACAGCTACTCCATCAGCATGAGTGGCAAGGTCACCGGCACCACCAAGGGCACCGGCACCGGCACCTATACCGGCACCGGCAACTCTTACCAGAAGAGCAATTTCTACGTAGACAACTGGTCGGGCGATACGCATCCGGCCGGCGACCAGACCGGTCACTCGGATTGGGACAACCAGACCCAGGGTGCTGTCGCAAACCCGTACAAGCCGGGCGTTGGTGGCATGGCATGGGATACCGACGAGAAGGGCACCTCGAGCTTCTCCGAGATGGGCACCGCCGATCTCACTGCCAGCTTGAGCGGCAAGGTGATCGACATCGATTGGATCGCGGTTGATGCGACCAATACCGCCGGCCTTTCGGGCAGTGCGTTCTCTGGCGCGTCGGGCAACATCGGCGTGAACGTGTCCTCCGGCACCGGTAACCTGCAGGCCAACAGCCTCGCGCTGGCGGTGGCACAGCCGTCAACCGGTGGTGGCACCCCGCCCAACGGTGGTGGTGAGTAAGTTGTAACCGGATGTGTCATCCATTGGGGTGACGCGCCTGCTTCGCGCAACAAGCCCGGCCATCCGCCAATGGCCGGGTTCCGGGAGCCCCCATTCCTCTCCCCCGGGAGGGGGCTCCCACCTTCTCATTCCATGGAGGCGCTGTGCTTATGTTCCGTTGCCTGCTGCTGATCTGTGCGTTGTCGTTGTCCCCCGGCCTGTTGCATGCCGGCGAGGTGGCATTCAACGGCGTGCTGCCCAATGGGGCGTTGTACAGCGGCAAGGTCGAGAGCATGAAAGAGCGGCGCTTCCGCAACCTGGTACGGCAGCAGACCGATTACAGCTGTGGTGCTGCCGCGTTGGCCACGATTCTCAAGCATGCCTACCACTTGAATACCGATGAGGCGACGGTGATCGAGGGAATGATGGGCGTGGCCGACCCGGAGTTGGTCAAGCAACGCGGCTTCTCGTTGCTGGATATCAAGCGTTACGTGGAATCGCTGGGCATGCGCGGGCGCGGCTACCGGATCGATGAGGACCGGCTGGCAAACCTGCGGGTTCCGGGCCTGGTGTTGATGGATGTACGTGGCTTCCGCCACTTCGTCGTGCTCAAGCAGGTGCGTGATGGCATGGCCGAGGTTGCCGATCCCATCCTGGGCAACCGCGTGGTGCCGATGGCCGAGTTCCTGCAGTCCTGGCCTTCGCGCGCGGTGTTCGTGGTGATAGGCAGCGACTTCGACCGCAATACGGTGCTGTTGCAACCCGCGGAAAAGCCGAGTGCGCGCGCGCTGTATGCACGTCAAGGACGCGGCCCCATTACCGATGCGGAGTTGGTCGATTTCGGGTTTACCCATGCCGACCTCTTCTGAAGGAGTGTTGTGATGAACATGATCAAGTTCGCCCTGCTGGCTCTGGCGCTGACTGCCGCGCTGCCAGCCCATGGCGAGGAAAACCAGAGCAAGCCCGGCAAGGGTCTGCATGAAATACCCGACCCGGAACTCAACCTGATGCGCGGCCGTTACACGGTTGGCGGCAATGCGGTTGCCTGGTTCGGGGTAACCATGGTCTCCACCTGGCAGACGTCTACTGGCCAGAACCTGCAAGGCACGATGGCGCTGGGCATGGATTTCACCAAGGGTAATGCGCCGAAGGTAAGTTTCACCCCCAGCGTCAACATCACCGATGCCAATGCGCCGTTGCCTGATGTGGCTGGCCGCAGCATCGATGGCAGTGGTTTGAACAACGTCACTGGCGTCAGCCAGAGCGTCCAGGTTGCCGGCGACGACAACCGTGCCAGCAACGTCATGCATCTGAACGTGCGCAACGACGGCGTGGTGCCTGCCGGTAGCGGAACGGTCGCGGGCAATGCCACGGCACAGTCCGCTGGCGCCAGCGCGGTAGCCAGTTTTGACGGCAACGCCGCGCGTCTGCAATTGAGCATCGAAGGCCAGGGCGCAGTGCAGCAGTGGCTGCGCAGCGGCAGTGTTGGCCAAAGCATCCAGTTGACCAGCGATGGCCAGGTGGTGAACAACCGGCTGCAGATAGACCTGGTGCGGCAATCACTGGGGGGGAATCTGCCGTTGGCGCAGAACGTGGCACAGGCCATCACGCTCAATCGGGGGATTGGCGGGGTAGGCGGACAGTGAGTCCGTGCGCGGCACGGGCTTTGGCGAGTACAACGCAGAGGAATGCACCAATGAAACGACTGGCGATGGCGGCGCTGGTGAGTCTGACTGTTGCTTCACCCAAGGTGTTGGCACAGGAGGCGACTACCGGCAGTACCGATGAGGCGGATGTAAGGGCACTGGTCGCACAGCTGGAGGCGCTCAAGGCCAGCTATGCACAGGAAGTGCGGCGTTTGCGCGAGCTGGACATGCAGGTGCAGGCGATCCAGGCGCGGGTCAGCGGCAAGACCGCGCAGCTGCCTGCTGCGCAGCCGCCTACGGCCGCAGTGGCGAGTGCTCCGGCGGCACCGGCTGCGGCCGCAAGCACTCCGCCCGCAGGCGAGGGCTATGCAAGCAGCGCTGCCGAGGCGAAGGAAGCCAAGGACGCGGCGCGGCGCAGTGTTGATGACGTCAAACAACAGCAGTCGGCACTGTTCAATCAGCGCTTGACCCTGGAAAACAGCATGACCTACGCGCGCTACGACCGGAAGCAGCTGACCCTCAATGGCTTCCTGGCGTTGGACGCGATCTTCCTGGGCAATATCGCCATCGAGAACGTTGAGTCCGATTCGCTGACCTACAATTTTGCCGCGCGTTGGGGCGTCAGTCCGAGCCTGACCTTGAACCTTGATGTGCCCTACATCGCGCGCAAGACCATTTACCAGAAGGGTGGTGCAGGTGGTTCGGCGGCGGCGATCGCGCAGGAAGAAACCCATGGCACCGGTATCGGTGATGTGACTGTCAGCGCCAACTACAAGTTGTTCGGTGAACGCGGCTGGCGCCCGGAGACGGTGTTGACCGGCGCGGTCACCGCTCCGACCGGGCGCGAGCCTTACGGATTGGATTGGAAGGTGATCGAGCGCGACGACGATGACTTCATCCGTTTCGCGGTGCCGGCCAAGCAACCTACCGGCAATGGCTTGTGGCAGGCCAATATCGGACTGTCGATGGTCAAGAGTGCGGATCCGGCGATCCTGTTCGGCAACATCGGTTACGTGCGTTCGTTCAAGCGCAGCTTCGACGACATCGATGCCAATCCGGACACGGTCAACCCGGGCGAGGTGGTGCTGGGTGATTCGTATTACTTCGGTGCCGGCATCGCGTTCGCCTTCAACGAACGGACCAGCCTGAGCATTTCCTTCAGTGACCGCATGAGCGCCCGTGCCTCCACCCGCTACAAGAATGGCAAGTGGATGAAGATCATCGGCAGTGATGGCAACGCCGGCACGCTCAATCTGGGTGTGACCTATGCGCTGACGTCAAAGGCCACCTTCGTCAGCATGCTGGGTATTGGTTTGACCCCGGATGCACCGGACTTCAGCTTGGCGTTCAAGGTGCCTTACATGCTTTGAGGATGCGGGCCCCGGCTTTGGAATGCGGAATCAACGCAGCGCTTCCAGTTCCAGGCGGTGCTTGCGGCACATGCGGTAAATGGTGACCCGCGAGACCTTCATCAGGCGGGCGCAGGCGCTGATGTTGTATTGGCTTTGTTGCAGACAGGACAGCAGGGTTTCGCGCTCGGCGTGGCTGCGTGCCTTGCTCAGTTGCGCACCGTCCGAGGCCTGATTGAGTTCCAGATCGGCGCTGCTGATCAGTTCGCCTTCGGCGGTAATGGCTGCACGCTGCACCCGGTTGAGCAGTTCACGGACATTGCCTGGCCAGGGAAAGCGATCCATGGCCTGGCGCGCTTCAGTGGTGTAGCCGCGTGCGCGGATCGGGTGGCGCATGCGGAAGTTGCGCAGGAACTGGCGTGACAGCAGTTCGATGTCGCCATCGCGCTTGCGCAGCGGTGGCATGGCCAGGCGCAATACATTGAGGCGGTAATAGAGGTCGCGGCGGAAGCGGCCTTCTTCCACCGCACGTTCCAGATCGACGTGGGTTGCGGCGAGGATGCGCACATCGACTGCCACCGGCTGGTTGCTGCCGACCCGCTCGATCGTGCCTTCCTGCAACACCCGCAACAGACTGGTCTGCGCATCCAGTGGCAGGTCGCCGATCTCATCGAGGAATACGCTGCCGTTGTGCGCGGTCTCGAACAAACCCTGGCGGCGGCTGGTGGCACCGGTGAAGGCACCGCGCTCGTGGCCGAACAGTTCGGATTGGATCAAGGTGGAAGGAATGGCGCCGCAATTGATCGCTTGGAAGGGTTTGCCGCTGCGCGCAGACAAGCGGTGCAGTGCATGCGCGGCGACCTCTTTGCCGGTGCCGGTTTCGCCGGTGATCAGCACGGGCAGATCCACCGGCGCGTATTTGCGCAGCGTCGCGCGCATGACTAGCATCACTTCGCTTTCGCCGAGCAGGGTATCCAACGCGTCTTCGCTGCTTGGTCGTGGCACTTCACTGGTGATGCCGTGCAGGCCGCGCAGAAGTTCCTTGAAGTCCGGCGGGTGTGGAAATTGTTGGCGGCAGGCGGCCAACAGGGGGTGACGTGACGTGACTTCGCCGCTTTCGGTGGCAGCAGTGATGGCAAACAGCGGCATGTGCTGATGCGCGGCGGTCAGCTCACCGATGCGCTCCAGCTCGCTGTCCGAACTGGTGCGGAAATCGATCAAGCCAACCACCGTGTCGCCGCCGCGCATGCCTATGTCGGCGGGTTGCTGGGGCAGTACCGTCCGCACCTGCCAGCCATCTGCAGCCAGCATCACTTTCTCTCTTGCCCCCGGATTTCCAAACCAGATCACACAACGTGTACTTGACATTTGTGCTTCCGCCATGCCTGGTCACTGCTCCATTCGCGGCAACGATATACCCCTGATTCGCGCATGCGCAATCGTATTTGGCACTTTGTTACGGGCAGTTGCCGGGTGGCTCGTATTAACTTTTGTGCAGGAAAAGTTACGAAAAAGGCATTGGCGTCGGACAATAAAAAAGCCGCGACCCGGAGGTCGCGGCTTGACAGGAAGTTGCCGGCAGGGCGCTTACAGCGCCATGCGACGTGCCTGCATGAACTTGTCACCCCAGTAGCCGGTGAGCAGGGTGTCGGTACGGACGTCCTTGCCGGTGCTCGGGGCATGCAGGAAGCGGCCTTCGCCGACATAGATGCCGACGTGATCGACGCGGCCCTTGCGGCCGAAGAACACCAGATCGCCGGCGGCCAGTGCCGCGCGGTCGTTGATCAGTTCGGCATTGGCCTGGCTGGCCATTTCGCGCGATACGCGCGGCAGCTCGACACCCAGGGCGGTACGGAACACGTAACCAACCAGCCCACTGCAATCAAAGCCGGCGTCCGGCGAGGTGCCGCCCCAACGGTACGGCGTACCCAACAGGGTCATGGCGCGGCGCAGGATGGACTGCACCTTGCCGTCGGAATCGTTGGCCAGCGCTGCCTCGGTGGCAGCGGAGACACCCTTGGAGGCGTCGTAAGCGGAAATCAGGCGGCTGAGATCACCGGCAAACATCGCCGAGCGGTCCATCAGCGGAATGGTGTCGCTGGCGGCCAGATGCGGCAGCAGCGCGGCAAGTGTGGCGGCAGCAGCGCTGTCAGCCTTGCTGCGCGGTGCTTCGGTCTTGGCCACAGCCGGCTTGGCTGCCGGGGCGGTATCAGCGCTCTGAGCGAGGGCGGGCAGGCTGGCCAGGGCCAGTGCCGCGGCACAGATCAGGCGGCGGAAGTTGAGCGATGAAATCTTTGGCTGGCTCGGATGGGACGTGTTGTCAGTCGTCACGCGGCAGTCACTTGAAAAAGTCGATGGGCGATCATGCCCTGTGAAACGTGTGGATAGGTACAAATTTCGTTAAATAATCGTTATTTTTCACGGGGAATGTCTCGTTTTACCGTAATACCCGCTTCGCACCGGTGTAATGATCGCGCCAGTAGGCCCCGTCGAGGTGGTCCAGGCGGACGGTTCCGCCGGTGCTGGGAGCGTGCACAAAGCGGCCTTCACCTACATAAATGCCTACGTGGAAAACGTTGCCCTTATTGCCGAAAAAGACCAGATCGCCGGCGCTCAGTCGGTCAGGCGCGATCTTCGGGCCCTGGATGGCGGCCAGTTCGCGCGAGGTGCGCGGCAGGTTCAGCGCCAGCATGTCCCGGTAGACATAGGTGACCAGGCCGCTGCAGTCGAAACCGGACTCCGGTGTATTGCCGCCGTAACGGTACGGGGTTCCGACCAGGCCCACAGCGCGCATCAGCACCGAGGCTGCGGCGGCGGGGTCTGCGGGCGCAACCGGCGAATTATTGCGGCCGGGATCGGGCGCCGCGCCGCGCTTGGGCGGGTTGTGCCCGCAGGCGGTCAACAGCGCGAGGGTCAGCAGTGTGGCGGGCAGGCGCCACGAACGAATGCGGAAAACTGGCGTGATGTGCATGGAGCCCGGATAATGCGCCACCTTAGAAGGCCGTCATCATGGCGGCGTCCCCGGCGGCCGACAAGCCGTCCCAACGTCTGCCAGCGGGCAGCCATTTATCAGAGTTGCGCATGAAGATCGAAAAAGACCGCGTCGTCCGTTTCCACTACACCGTCTCCGAAGTTGGCCAGGAGCCGATCGAAAGCTCCAAGGACCGTGATCCGTTGGCCATCCTGATCGGCCACGGCAACATCATCCCGGGCCTGGAAGCGGCGATGATGGACAAGGAAGCTGGCGAAAGCTTCGGCGTGGACGTGAAGTCGACCGACGCCTACGGCGAGCGTCGCGAGGGTATGACCCAGCGCGTGCCGAAGAAGCATTTCGGCAAGACCCCGCTGATCCCGGGCACCCAGGTGATCCTGCAGACCAACTTCGGCCCGCGCGCGGTCACCGTCGAGAAGGTCGGCATGACCGTGGTCGACGTCGACCTGAACCATCCGATGGCCGGCAAGGACCTGCATTTCGACGTGGAGATCATCGAAGTGCGTGAAGCCAGCGAAGAAGAAGTGCAGCACGGCCACGTCCACGGCGACGGCGGTCACCAGCACTAAGCGGGTTGCCGCAAGGCAATGCAGCGCCGGAACGGCCCGCCCACGCGGGCCGTTCTGCGTTGCGGGGCGGATGGCATGTAGTGCCGAGCATGGCTCGGCACTACGGCCCTCGCTTCTTGCTCAAAGCCGCGCTCCCGCTTGCGGGAGAGGGGTTGGGGTGAGGGTGGCTGGTGAGGCATTGCCGGTAAGGCTTCTGCCGAGCATGGCTCGGCACGACATTGATCTGGCGTGCTCTAATCGCGCTCCTGTCGCTGAAGGATGTTGCTGGTGTCCACTTCTGCTTTTCAGCCCGTGGCGGCCAATGAGCGCATCGCGACTCTGGATGTACTGCGCGGCTTTGCCCTGTTCGGCATCCTGTTGATGAACATGGAGGCCTTCAGCGGGCCGATGGACATGTCCTTTACCGGCATCGATCCGCATTGGCAGGGCTGGGACTACTGGGCCGATGCCTTTGTCTACGTCTTCGTGCAAGGCAAATTTTTCACCCTGTTCTCACTGCTGTTCGGTGCCGGTTTCGCGGTGATGGCGCAACGGGCAAGCATCGCCGGGCGCGACTTCACCCGCTTCTATCTGCGCCGCAGCCTGGGTTTGTTGATCATCGGCTTGCTGCATGCCGTGCTGCTGTGGTCCGGCGACATCCTGGTTGCGTACGCGTTGCTGTCCTTCGTATTGCTGGCCTTCCGCGAGGCGCCGCGCAGCTGGCTGCCCGCGCTGGGGACGATGGCCTATCTGGGGGCGGCCGCACTGATGCTGTTGCTGGGCGCACTGATGCAGTTCGCCCCGGCCGATGCCGCCAGCGCGCAGGCATCGGCTGCAGCGAGCGCAATCGAAGCGCAGCGGCAGGCATACGGACACGGTAGTTACGTGCAGGCCGTTGCGCAGCGTCTGCGCGACGTCGCTGCTTCGCTCGGTGCGTTGCTGGTTGTGGGCCCGCAGGTGCTGGGCATGTTTCTGATCGGTGCCTGGTTCGCACGCAGCGGTGCCATCGCCGAACCCGCGCGCTATCCGCGGTTGTGGCCTGCACTGCGCTGGTTGCTGCTGCCACTTGGCATCGCGGTGATGCTTTGCAGCGTCTATCTGCAGTCATACACCCCGCCAGGACGCTTCGATATGCGCGGTGCCGCTGCATATGCGGTGACTGCGGTTGCCGGCCTGCTGATGTGCCTGGGCTATTTGGCGTGGGGAGTGCGCTGGAGCCGCTACCTGCACTGGCTGGCACCGGCGGGGCGCATGGCCTTGAGTAATTACCTCGGGCAATCGCTGGTGTGCACCTTGCTGTTCTATGGCTATGGTCTTGGCTGGTTTGAACAGGTGGGGCGGGCGTGGCAGCTGGTATTTGCAGTGGGTTTGTTCGCATTGCAACTGGTGATCAGCCACGTCTGGTTGCGTTGCTTCCAGTTCGGCCCGGTGGAATGGATGTGGCGTGCGTGCACTTACCTGCAATTGCCGCCACTGCGACGCTGATCCGGCCGCGCCAGCATGCTGTTTGATCGAGATTCCAGATGGTATGAGGCGAGGCGGCGCAGCGTGGCTGATGAAGCCGGTAGCCGATATCGGCATGTTCGCCGCGCCATGCTCACAGATGGATAGCGGCCGCTCGTGGCATGCTCGGCATACGTATGAGTTGGAGCCGGCAATTTATGACTGAGTTGATCACTGGGCAGGCGTCTGCAATCACCGCTGTGTCCTTCCGCGCGGAGTGCTATCAATGAGTGCACGCAACTATGACGTGGTGGTGCTGGGTGGTGGCTCGGGTGGATTGGCCGCTGCATTCCGCGCCGCATCCTATGGCGCCAAAGTGGCGATGCTGGAGCCCGCGCCGCTCGGTGGCACCTGCGTCAACGTAGGCTGCGTGCCGAAGAAGGCGATGTGGTTGGCAGCGGACCTGGCCGAGCGCATTGGTCTGGCGCGGCGGATGGGTTTCGACGTGCCGGCGGAGCCGGCGCTGGCCTGGCCAACGCTGCTGGAGCGACGCCAGCATTACATCTCAAATATCCACGCCAGCTACCAGAAGCGGCTGGACGAGACCGGGGTGGTTCGCATCAGCAGCCGTGGCCACCTGATTGATGCACATTCGGTGCAGTGCGAGGACGGGACGCAATTCCGCGCCGAGCACATCGTCATCGCGACCGGTGCGCATCCGCTTAAACCAGAGCTGCCGGGTGCGGAGCTGGGTGGCGTTTCGGATGACTTCTTTGCGTTGCAGGCGCGGCCCGATCGGGTAGCGCTGGTTGGTGGTGGTTACATCGCGGTGGAGCTTGCCGGTGTACTGCGTGCCTTGGGCAGCGAAGTCGCCTTGCTGGTGCGCGGGCAGCGTCTGCTGGATAAATTTGATGCGGAAGTGTCGGATCAGTTGGCGGAGAACCTGCGTTTGCAGGGCGTGGAGCTGCACTTTGGTTGCAAGGTGGAAGCGCTGCAGCGGCAGCAGAAACAGATCCGCGCACAGCTTGATAATGGGCCCGAACAGGCGTTGTTCGACACCGTGCTGTTCGCCACCGGACGTGGCCCGAATACACGCGGACTGGGTTTGGAGCAGGCCGGCGTGACGCTGGGCGAGAAAGGGCAGGTCGAGGTGGATGAGTGCCAGAACACCTCGGTTCCGGGCATCTATGCGGTCGGCGACGTGACTGGCCGGGTGACCTTGACGCCGGTTGCGATTGCGGCGGCACGCAGATTGATGGATCGCGTGTTGGGCGGGCAAGCGGAGGCCAGGCTCGATTACGAAAACGTCCCCAGCGTGGTGTTTGCGCATCCACCGCTGGGCAGTGTCGGCCTGAGCGAGGAAGAAGCGAGCAGGCGCTTTGGCAAGGTGAGCACGTATTACAGCCGCTTCCGGCCGATGCTGCAGGCGCTGGGGCAGGGTGAGGTGCGCAGTCTGTTCAAGATGGTTTGTGCTGGCGAGGACGAGAAGGTGGTTGGTATCCATCTGCTGGGTGAAGGCGCCGACGAAATCCTGCAGGGATTTGCGGTGGCGGTGAAGGCTGGTGTAACGCGCCGGCAGATGGAGGAGACGGTGGCGATCCATCCGACTTCGGCGGAGGAGGTTGTTTTGATGCGTTGAGGTCTTTGGCTTCGTAGCAGGGATAGCGCCAAGAGCACCCCTCCTCAATCCTCCCCTGCGCTGCGCGCAAGGGAGGAGGCTGACGCTGAGATTGCGGACGTTGCTTCTGCTCCCTCCCGTTGCCGAAGGCCATGCCTTCGGGCCGGGCGGGTTGGGGAGGGGGGCGGTTGATCTTGCTTCTTCTCCGGTAAACGCCTTGGTCTTACCCGTCAGCCCGTAGAAATCCCGCAGCGCCCATAATAGAAAGCCATCTCCCCCGGATGCCGTAACAGCGTGACTGCTCCAAACCAGCGCGAGGCCACAGTGGCCGCGCCAACATTGCCCACCAGCTCGCGTCGCTTGTTGATCAGCGGCCTGCTGCTGGCTGCCACCGGCGCCATTGCCGCATCCGGCAAGGCGGTGATCGTCAAACTCGCTTACCGGCATGGCACCGACGCCACCGCCTTGCTCGCGCTGCGGATGATGATCGCGTTTCCGTTCTTCTTCGCCATGGGCATGTGGGCGGCACGACGCGCGCGGCCGCTGTCTGTCGGTGACCGTTGGCGGGTGCTGCTGCTCGGCTTCAGTGGCTATTACCTGTCGAGCTATCTGGATTTCCTCGGCCTGCAGTACATCAGCGCCACGCTGGAACGGCTGATCCTGTATCTCAGCCCCACGCTGGTGGTGCTGATCGCGCTGGTGGTGCTCAAGCAACGGCCCACCCGCATCCAGGTGGCGGCCTTGCTGGTCAGTTACCTCGGCGTGTTGCTGGCCTTCGGCCATGACATCCAGCTTGAAGGGCGGCGCACCTTGATCGGCTCGACCCTGGTGTTCGCCAGTGCGCTGAGCTATGCGGTGTACCTGTTCGGCAGTGGGCAAGCGGTGGTGCGGATCGGTGCGGTGCGCCTGACCGCCTACGCCAGCATGGTGGCCTGCGTGCTGTGCATCGGCCAGTACCTGCTGTTCCAGCCTTGGGATGCGCTGTGGGAATACGCGCCGCCGGTGTACTGGCTGTCGCTGCTTAATGGCACGCTGTGTACCGTCCTGCCGGTGCTGGCGATCATGATCGGGGTCAAGCGGATTGGTTCCTCGCTGGCCGCGCAGGTGAGTATGCTGGGGCCAGTTTCCACGATTGTGCTCAGCGTATGGCTGCTCGACGAACCGATGGGCTTGTGGCAAAGCGCCGGGACGGTGCTGGTGCTGTTCGGCGTGCTGCTGGTGGGCAGCGGCGTGGCGAAGAAGCGGTGAGCGCCGAGGCCGCCGTGGCCGCCGGTCACGCACGCATTCTTGCGACCATCCGTGCCATTCCGCGCGGGCAGGTGCTGGGCTACGGCGAAGTGGCAGCCAAGGCCGGATTGCCCGGTCGTGCACGGCTGGTCGCCCGCTTGCTGGGTAGCAATGAGGACCCGGAGCTGCCCTGGCATCGGGTGCTGCGCTCGGACGGGCGTATCGCCATGCCCGAGGGCTCGCGCGGTTGGCGCGAACAGAGCCAGCGGTTGCGGGCCGAGGGCGTGGCGGTGGAGAACGGCAGGGTGAAGCGGCCCAAACCGCCGCGCAGCCTGGACGAGGCGATCTGGGGCCCGGGCTAGTCGCTGCGGCTATGATGTAGCCAGTTTCCCCGGATGCCACCATGTTCCCGCGCCTACCCAAGATCACCCAGACGTTGCTGATCGCCAACGTCGTCCTGTTCCTGCTGCAGCAGCTTCCGCAGACGGCGGGCATCTTCACCCAGTTGATGCTGTGGCCTTTGGGTTCGCAGCAGGTCTTCAGCGATTCACCGGGATTCGAGCCGTGGCAGCTGCTCAGCTACGGCTTCCTGCATGGCAGCTTCGGCCATCTGTTCTTCAACATGCTGGCGCTTTTCATGTTTGGTGCGCCGCTGGAGGCGACCTGGGGCGAGAAGCGCTTCCTCACCTATTACATGGTGTGCGTGGTCGGCGCCGGCCTGTGCCAGTTGCTGGTGGCTGCGTTTGCCGGTGAGTACAACCCGGTGCTGGGTGCCTCTGGCGGCGTGTTCGGCCTGCTGCTGGCCTATGGCATGTTGTTTCCGAACCAGCGGGTGGTGTTGTTGTTCCCGCCGATCCCGATGAAAGCACGTACCTTCGTCATCGTGTTCGGTGCGATTGAACTGTTGCTGGGTTTCACCGGCTGGCAGCCGGGCGTGGCCCATTTCGCGCACCTGGGCGGCATGCTGTTTGGCTGGTTGCTGATCCGCTACTGGCGCGGGCAACCACCGTTCAACAAGCGCGGCCCGCACCTGCGTCGCGTCAAGTAACAAGCAACTGTAGTGCCGAGCCATGCTCGGCAGAGGCTTTACCGACAGAAGCCAGAACGATGTAGTGCCGAGCCATGCTCGGCAGAGCCTTTACCGACAAAAGCCAGAACGATGTAGTGCCGAGCCATGCCCGGCAGAGGTTTTATCGACAAAAGCCAGAACGATGTAGCG
>NZ_JBRREF010000055.1:0-32855 GCF_056760135.1 Stenotrophomonas sp. STEN023
CCGTTGGGGGCCCTTCGGGGGGGGGGCCGCACTGGGTATGCGCCCCGCCTTTTGGGGCCGCCCATGGGGAGGGCTGGGGAGGGGTGCTTTGAATGCCGCAACACCGCAGATCCAAACTTATCTCAGCAACAACCGCGGCACCTGCAACGCCGCATGTGCCCAGATCGCACACCACACCCCCGCCCTCACCGGCAGGCTGCGCTGGCGCGCTTCAAACTTGCGGAAGTAACGCCACAGACCGCGATGCTTGTGCCACTCCACGAAGAACGGCCGCGAGCGGCTGGATACACCGCGCACATGCAGCACCTTCAAGTCGTTGGCGATGGCCACCACCGCACCGGCCTGGCGCGCGCGGCGGCATAGGTCCAGGTCCTCGGCATGCAGGCGGTAGCCCGCATCCCAGCCCTGCAGGCGGTCGAACAACCCACGCGGCATCAGCAGCAGCGCGCCCGACAAAGCCTGCACCTGCTGCAATGCTGCGGAATGATCCACCTGCACTGCCAGCCGCGAGCCCGCACCGGGGTGGCGCAGCATCGCGGCGAAATCCGGGTCGCGGCGGCGTACCGCCGGATCGGCGACGCCGTCCTCGTCCACCTGCTCCACGCCGAGCAGGCAATCGCCCAGTGGCCGACCGAGGTCGCGCAACCGCGCCAAGGTCTGCGGCTCGACCATCAGATCCGGGTTGACGAAGGCCAGCCACGGCGCATGGCATTCATCAGCACCCTGATTGCAGGCGGTGGCAAAGCCGGGATTGTCAGGATTGGCGATGAAACGCACGCGGCTGTCAGCCAGCGCATGCCGCTGCGCGATCGCCAGCGAACCATCGCGCGATTCGTTGTCGACCACGCGGATCTCGGCGACATCCTCGGCGGCGCGCAGGCGCTGCAGGCACTCATCCAAGGTGCTCGCACTCTGATAACTGACCACCACCACTGCAATTGAATCGCTCACACCGGCTCCGCGCCTGGAAGGGATGCACAGGCGTCGAACAGGTCGGGCTGGGCTTGCGGCATTATCGCCTGCTCGCATAGCTGCTGCAGTTGCTGGCGGTGCGCATGAAGCGGGTCATTCATCAGGAACGCGGCCAGCCGCGCGGTCCATACCGGCCAGCGATTGGCCAGCACCTCCATGTCGCCTTCGGCCGGCCGGCCCTCGCTCTGGCGACCAACGAAGGCGTTGTCGCACAGCACGTTGCGCCACCCCAGCCCGCTCATGCGCAGGCTCAGATCGACCAATGCGGCGTACCACGAACCATAGCTGTGGATATCCAGGCCACCGGCACGACGACGCGCACTGCCGCGTATCAGCACCGCATGGGTAATCGCCGAGGGCAACTCGGGCTGCAGCAGCGGCATTGCCGCCAAGGCCTGTGCCAAGCGTGCCGGATCGGCGGGTACGGGATTGAGTTCACCGCCACGCGGCCACGACACCGCTTCGCCGGCATTGCTCCACGGCGTGGCGGTGGCGATGGAGGCATCGCGTGCCAGGCAGTCGCTGAGCTGCTGCAACCAGCCTGCTGTCGGCAAGGCGTCCGGCGCGAGCACGGCGACGTCGGCATCGCCGCATGCCTTCAGCATCTCGTCCAGATGCGCGGCCTCGCCGATCGGACGCGGGCGCCGCGTGTACTCGGCCTGCAGCCGGGTGCTGGCAAGCCAGTGTTCGATCACCGCCTGCCCGCGCGGGCCACTTTGACCATCATCGGCCAGCCACACCGGCGTGCCTGCCGGTGTGTGCTTCTCCAACGCCGCCAGACAGGCATCAAGCGCCGCGTCATCCACACCGACCGGCAGCAGGATGACCGGTAGCGGCATGTTCAGCGGCCCTTTGGTGCGTTGATTGGATCCAGCGCGCGGAAGCGGCTGCCGTACTCGTCGGTCAGATCGCGGGCTTCCTGCGGATTGCGGACGATGGTCGGCGTTATCAATACGATCACTTCGTTGCGCCGATGGTTTTGTGTCTTGGTGCCGAACAAGCCGCCCACCACCGGCAAGCGGCTCAGGAACGGCAGGCCGGACGAGCCATCGGTGCTGCTGTCATCGATCAGGCCGGCGAGCATCACCGTGTCACCGGCACTTACCGCTGCCTCCGTCTGCATGCGCCGGGTATTGATGCGGAAGTTGCCATTCTTGTCCTCTTCGCCTTCCGGGGCGCTGATCTCCTGCACGATGTCCAGGAACACCATGCCATCACGGGTCACCCGCGGCCGCACCTTGAGGATGTTGCCGGTCTCCATGTACTGCACGGTTGAATACGCGTTGTCGCCGATGGTCGAGATCGAGGTGGAATTGACCGGAATGCGGCTGCCTACGTTGAGCGTGGCCACCGCGTTGTTGCGCACGAACAGCGAGGGCGTCTGCAGCAGGCGCACATTGGTCACTTCATCCAACGCGGTGATGATGGCGGCAGCGTTCTTGCCGAGGAAGGTCCAGGCCATGCCATTGCCCGTGACCTTGCCGGCGATGTCGCCCCATATGCCACGGCCCAGCGCGCTGGGCAGGCCGGCACCGGGCATGCCGATCGTGCCATTGCTGTCACCCGCGGGGGCATTGACCGCCTGCTCGAAGAACCAGTTCACGCCGTAGCTGAGCTTGCCATTCAATGCGACCTCGGCCACCTGCGCCTCGATATGCACCTGCAGCGGCATCACGTCGAGCTTTTCCACCACTTCCTGGATCGAACGCCAGGCCTGTGGAGTGGAACGCACCAGCAAGGTATTGGTTTCTTCCACCGCCGACACACCGACGCGGTCGCCTTCCACGTCCAGGGTGACGCTGCCATTGCCCGAGGTCTTCTGCGGCAACTGCATGCTCTCGCCCATACCACCACCGCCGTTGCCAGACATGCCCGAACCGCTGCTGCCGGTCGAACCGATATCATTGGTTTTCAAGCCGTCATTCTGGCCAAAACCACCATCCTGGCCACGCCCACCCAACGTTACCGGGCTGGCACCCGGCGCCAGCGAGGTTCCGCTGTCGCCCTGGCTGCGCGATCCGCTGCTGCCGAACACTTCGGCCAAGCGGTCCGCCAGATCCTTGGCCTTGATGTACTTCAGCTCATAGGAGAACAGACGCGCACTGCCACCGGCGCTGTCGATGCGGTCCAGCCACTGCTGGATCTGATCCAGGTAACGCGCCTGCGGGGTGATCACCAGCACCGCGTTGGCATTGTCCAGCGGCATGAAACGGAACATGCCCGCACTTGGCGTCTTGCTGGCTTCGCCGAATACCTTCTCAAGATCACTGGCCACCTGCGAGGCGCGCCCGGACTGGATCGGGAACACACCCACCGACATGCCCGACAGCCAATCCACGTCGAAGATCTCGACCGTGCGCAGATAATTCTCCAGCTCGGTGCGGGTGCCGCCCAGGGTGATCACATTGCGCGAGCCATCCACGCCGACAATCGCGTTCGGGCGTGCATACGGCTCCAGCACTTTCTTCATCTCGCTGGCCGAGATGTACTGCAGCGGCACCACCCGTACTTCATAGCCGCGCGCGGCCGAGGCCGGAGCGGTGCTCGGCGCGACCGTGCCCGCCAGCGACTGATCAGCTGGCACCACGTTGTAGCGGCCGCCGCTGTAGATCAGCCGTGCATTGTTCCAGCCCAGCACCATCTCCAGCAGGTTCAGCGCCTGCGCTGGCGATACCGGCTTGGGCGTGGCCAGGGTCACCGTGCCCTGCACGGTCGGTGCGATGACGTAGTTCTGCCCCAGCATGTCGCCGAGGATGGCCTTGGTCACCGCCTGTACCGATTCGCCCTCGAAGTTGAACACCGCCGTGCCGTTGCCCGCTGCAGTCAAGGCCGGTGCCGGCGCCGAAGCAGCGGCGCGGTTGATCACCGTGCCATTGCCCCGGCGGATCACCGCCCGGCCCTGGCTGTCATCGGCCTTGGGAGCCTCTTCGGCGCCCAGCGGATTGGTGCGTGCTGCCTCACCGGGAGCCGGCGTACGTGTATCCGGCGCAGCCGTGCGACGGATGTCCGGTGCCGGCGTGGTGGCGCAGCCGCTCAGGGCACCGATCAGCAGACTGACTGCAACTATGCGTGATGTCATGCGCTCACTCTACGGGTTCTGGCGGCCGGAGCTGCCGTTCTGATTCTGTTGTGCCTGCCGACGGCGGGCCTGGATGCGATCACGGATCGCCTTGATCTGGTCTGCCGATGGCGTAGCCGGATCGCTCGCCGGCGGTGGTGCCGGCACAGTGATGGTGGGTGGCGTTGGCTGTGCGTTGCCCGGCAATGGCGCGGCGCCTTCAGGCGCCTGCTTTGGCCCGCCACTGAATACCTGCAGTTCCAGATTGAGCGTACCGGCCGGGCCGCTCACGACCGCGCTGCGCGGCTGCAGCGATAGCAGCTGCCAACCCTCCTGCACCTCGCCACCCAGCCGCAGACGCAGCGACTTGCCCTGCTCGGTGGTCAGCGTGGCCATGTCCAGCCCCGGCGTCATCAATACGCCGGTCAAACGCACGCCCGTCGGTGCAGGCTCACCGGCTTCGCCAATGAAGAATGGATGCGGGCGCCGATCGCTGGCAAACAGCGGTCGGTTCAAGGCCTCGGCGTTGTCGGCAACCACCAGCTCAGAGGGCTGCGGCACCGCCGGCAAGGCCGGGACGTCCAAGGCCGCGTTGCTGCTGCCAATCCTGCTGCCCAGGCCAAACAGGCAGGCCGCCCACACCAACAGCGCCCAGCCCGCGAACGCAGCGAGCAACCAGGTGCGCAAGCCGGCTACGTCATTGCGCATTGGCGACCTCCGTGGCTGGAGCGACCGCACCCGGACGCAGGTAACCACTGAGCTCGAAACTCACATCCAGGCCGCCACCGCCTTCGCCCAAGCCGGCAGAGAGAATGTCGAGCCGGTCCACGTGCAATTGCGGCGTGCCGGTTTCCAGCGCCTGCAACACGCGCATCCATTCGTTCATGCCGCAACGCAGCCGCGCCTGCACTGCAACCCGCGGAAAGCGGCCAGTGCTGTCGGCCGGCAATGGCGAGCGATCACTGATCGCACAGCTGCGCTGGTCCGGGCTGGCCAGGCGTGCGGCCTCCTCCAGTCGTTGTACCAGCTTGGAGGTAGCCAGCTCGGCCGAGCTTTCAGCCATGAAGCCCGGTTGATCGGCCAGCGTCTGTTGCGCCTGTTGTAGCCGTTGTGCGACCTGCGGGGCCTGCCGCAACTGCATGCCGATACGCTGCTGGCGTTCCTGCAGGGTGGCGATTTCTGCTTCCACCGCCTGCATCGGCCGGGTCCACAAGGGCTGCACCAGCAACAGATAGATCACGCCCAGTACGGCCAGCAGCAGGCCCAGGGCCAACCAGCGGTCACGGCGCGCGGGGTGCGTTGCCATCGGCAGCCTCCTGGTTGGGGCCACGCAGTTCCGCGGTCAAGGTGAAGCGCTCACGCGCGGCACCTTGGCCGGCCTGCAGCACACCGGTCAATGACGGCGTCTTCCACAGCTTGGAGCCCTCGAGCTTGGCGACCAGTGATGACGCACTGCTGCTCATGCCGATCAGCTGCATGCGGCCGCCTTCGATCGAGAGTTTCTCCAGCGAGGTGTCATCGCCCAGGCGCTGGCTGAGTTCGTTGATGATCTCCGTTGCGGACGCCTGCTGGGCACGCTGTGCGGTGAAGAACTGCTGGCCATCGACCAGATCCTGCAGCTGCTGCCGCTGCGCGGCCACTGCTCGCGCGCGCACCGCTGCCGCCTCCACCTGCGCCGAGAGCTGCGTGGCAGCGGCGCGACGGTTGTCCAGCAACTGCCACGCGGCAAGCATCAGCATCACAACGCCTGCGACCAGCAACAGCCGGTTGAGCCGACGCATGGGATCGTGGCGCTGCCGGCGCAGCGCCAGCGGCAGCAGGTTCACGCCCAAGGGCTGGCCTTGCGCATCGACTGCGTCCACGCCATCCAGTTGCTGCCGCCATGCCTCATCCGGGCCCAGCAGCGCATCCACCAGCGGCCGCGGCGCGACCACCAGCTCGGTATCCAATTGGCCATCATCGCGACGCTGCAACAGCCGCACGTCGTAATACACCTGCACGGCGCTGAAGGGCGTCTGCCGGTCTATCTCGAAACCCAGCACCTCGCGCAGGCGCGCCTCGGCAGCAGCCGGCATGCGCAAAGGCTTGCGCAGCACCGCGCTGGCCGGCAACAGGCCGTGGCGCGGCAGGCTGGCCACGCGCGGCGACACGGCGGCATCAACCGCACTGGGTGCTGCGCCGGCAGGCAGGGCCTGCAGCGGCTGCAACTGGCCGTGCTGCTGCAGCGACAGCTGCAACTGCGCCGCGCCTGCTTCCAGCAGCAGGCGCGCATCGGACACTCCCAGCAAGGCCTGCCAGCGTTGCGGCAACCACGACAGCAATGCCTGGCTCCACCACGCCCAGAAGCCGCCAGCGCCCGGCACAATGCGTGCACTCATCTGCCCCAGCCGTTCACGCAACCCCGTCATCTAGACATCGCTCCCTGTTCCCACTGCAGCACCGTATACGGCGCACCGGCCACACCACCGGGATTCAGACGCACCACCGCGCGGATGACTGCCTGCCGCTCGGCCACCAATTGCACTTTGCTGGCGACACTATAAGTACCGGTGTCACCTCCACCGGCTGAAGTTTCGCCCATTCCGGGATTGCCGTCTTCACGTTCGCGCTGGGCCAGGATCAGCGCCGCATCCATGCCCATCGCGGTCAGCACCGGCCCGGGGGCAAAGCGTGGATTGGGGCGGCCACCGCCGTACACCGTCACCAGCGGCTCAAGCTGCGCATAAAGTGCCGGCTCCATGCCGAGTACACGCTGCAGCTCGCTGACGCTGTCGAACGGTGCGTTCTTGGCACCATACGGCAGCCCGGCCGCCTGGTAGTCGGCCGTCTCCGCACCTCCGGCTATCTGCAGCAACGAGTCCGGATCACGCCAATCAACGATGGCGCCAGCCAACCGTGCGGCCTTGTCCGGTGCCAGTTCGAGGCCGCGCAGCAAGGCCTGCAGCAGGTTCAGGTCGGCCTGGTTCAAGTCGACCTTGCCGGTCTCGTCCACGATGCGCAGCTCCACCGCGCGGCCATCGAACTGCCAGCGATAGGGGCGGCCATCGGCGCGCCAGCTGGGCTGGGTCGGGGTAGCGCGCATCCGTGAGAGCGCATAGTCGATGCCGGCGTGGGCAATCTGTTCGCCCCCGGCCAGGTCACCGGTCACCCGGCCCTGCAGGTGCTCGACCCTTGCGGTCAAAGCAAACGCCGCAATGGTGGTGGCCAACAAGGCCACCACCCACAGCACCAACACCAGAGCGGCACCGCGCGCCTTCATCGCCAGCTCCCGGCAACCGAAGACTGCGGCAAGGCCACCACCAGCGGCGGCCAAGCGGCGCCCTGCGCGGGTGTGATCTCAATCGACACCAGCATCGGCATGCGTCCGGGGGCATCCCAGCCGTCCTGCCAGCGCCCCATGGCAGTCGTGCCCGGTTCGATGCCGCGATAGCGCAGCTTTACCTGCTTCAGTCCGTCTGCCAGCAACTCACTGCCGCGAGGTGGGTTTTCCTCCAGCAGCTGGCCGGACTGCAACAGGGTCAAACCAAGCCGCAGCTCCTGCGTCTCACCGCTACCGCTGACCTCCAACGTATGCAGGTAGGGGCCGCCACGGCCCAGGTAATCGGGCACGTTGGCAACAAAGCGCAGCTGCTTCGGGCTGCCGGTAAACACCGCGGCGTTGCCATTGAGGGCGTCGCGTTCCAGCGCCAGCGGCATCGCCGAGACCAGACGCCTACGCAGAAAGCCCTCCACCGCGCGCATGCGCTCATTGCCGCTGGCAATCGCCTCGCCGCGGCTGCTGATCGCAAGCGTCGAGCGCACCGCCGCGAACGCCAGCGCCATGCCTGCCGCCAGCAGCACGGTGGCCAGCAATACCTCGATCAGGGTGAAGCCGCGCGCATGCAGCGGCCGCGACGAAGACAATGAAGGCCTCATGGCAACGCCTCCAGCGGTGCGTTGCCGCGCAGGCGCAGCGTGCGCCAGCGCAGTTGTTCCTGCGCGCTGTCGCCCCAACGCACCTGCAGGTCCAGCAACCACAGCCGCGCCTGTTGCTGGCGCGGCTCGACGTAGGGGGAAACCTGCAGATTCCACTGATAGCGGCCCTGCTCCCACTCACCTTGCTGGCGACCGGCCTGCAAGGGTGCTTCAACCCCGGCGACTGCCAACAGCGATTGCGCATGCAGGGCGGCACGGCCGTAGCCGTCGGCCATGCTGACCTGGCGTGCCGCACCGGACAGGCTGCCCAGCAACAAGGTCATCGCCAAGGCCAGCAAGCCGAAGGCGACGATCACTTCAATCAGCGAATAACCGCGTTGGCGCCTCATCCGGCGCCCTCGCGCACCGGCCCGGCCTTGACCTCACCGGTGATCCACGCAACGTCGATCCGCCACACCGCCTTGCCGGCACGCAGTTCAATGCGGCCACCACTAGAAGCGCCATCCTCGAAGAAGCGCACGACGCCTTCGTCCCTGCGCGTCTGCAATTGGCCGGCACCGGTGAAGCTCACCGTCAGCGCCTGCGGCAGTTCGCCATGGTGACCGTCCGCGCCCTGCCAACGGCGGCTGCCCGGATTGATCTGCAGCTGTTGTGCAACGCCGGTACTGATCGCGCGAGTACGCGCATAACGCAGTTCGGCCGCCAGTGTCTTGCCGGCCGAACGCAGCTGCATGCCGTCCATGCCGCCGCTCATCGCCATCGCAGCCATCATCGCCAGTGCAGCGACCAACGCAAGCACCAGCACCATCTCCAGCAAGGACATGCCGCGCATCGTACGGCGCCGCACAGATACGGCACGCGTGGCGGCAAGCGAAGGCAGAAAACGCGGCGCGACCATCAAGGCTTATTCGTAGCGGATGTCGGCGTTATAGCTTTCGCCACCGGGCTGGCCATCGGCGCCCAGGCTGATCAGATCGAACGGACGCCCTTCACCCGGCACCCGGTATTGCACCGGATTGCCCCAGGGATCATTGAACTCGGCCGGCTTGGAGTACGGGCCCAGCCAACCCGCGACGCCCGCAGGCTGGGTGGACAGATCTTCCAGCTTGCTCGGCAGGCGGCCGGTGTCGAGTTTGTAGTTCTCCACCTTGCTGGCCAGGGTCTGGATCTGGGTCTTGCCGAGGTTGGCCTTGCCGCGGTCAGCACCGCCGAGCACACGGCTGCCCACCAGGGTGAGCACCGCACCGATCAGCACGATGACGATGATGATTTCCAACAGGCTCATGCCGGCCTGGCGTGCGCGCGACAACGGTTGTTTCAGGGTTCGCCTCATTTCTTCTTCCTTTCCGAAATCCAGGGGTTAGCCGATGGCATTGGTGAGGTCATACAGCGGTACCAGCACCGCGATGATGACCACGCCCACCACCGACGCCAACAACAAGGTGATCACCGGCACCAGCGCCGCCAACATGCGGTCGATGGCGCGGGCACTTTCCTGTTCAAAGGTGTCGGCGGTCTTGAGCAGCATGCTTTCCAGCGTGCCCGACTCTTCGCCGACCTGGATCATCTGCAGGGCCAGCCGCGGGAAGCGGCCATTGCGACCCAGCGACGAAGCCAGTCCAGCGCCATTCTTCACCGCCTCGGCGGCCTCACTGACGTCCGCGACCAGCGCACGGTTGCCGAGCACGTTGCGGGCAATGCCCAGCCCGGCCAGCAGCGGCACGCCATTGCGCAGCAAGGTGCCGAGCGTGCGCGCAAGCCGCGCGCTCTCCAGCTTGGCAACCAGTCCGCCGATCATCGGCCGCTTCAACAACCAGGTATCAAACCCCAGGCGGAACACCGGGTCGCGCCGCTTGCGCTCAACCCAAAGCAGGAACAGCGCTGGCACCACGATGAAAACCAACCAGCCCTGGCGTACCAGCAGGCCGACCTCCAGCACTATCCGGGTAAACCACGGCAAGATCACATCGAGGCTTTGATACATCAGCGAGAACTGCGGCACCACGTAGCCGAGCAGGAACAGCAGCGCCAGGCCAACCACCACCAGCAGGATCGCCGGGTAGATCAAGGCGTTGATCACCCTGCCCTTCAACTCCTGGCTGCGCTCCAGATAATCGGCCAAGCGCTGCAGGGTTTCATGCAGGCTACCGCCGGCTTCGCCGGCACGCACCATGTTGACGTACAGCCGCGAAAACAGGCCATGCTGGCGTTCAAGCGCCTGCGACAGCGGCGTGCCGCCACGCACGCTGTCGCGGATATCGGCAATCACCCGCTGCGAGCGCTGGTCTTCCGGCGTTTCCATCAGGATCGACAAGGCCCGGTCCAAGGGCTGCCCAGCGCTCAACAAGGTCGCCAGCTGCTGGGTGAACTGCACCAGCGTGGCACCGGCAAACGGGCGCTGCCGCCATTGCTTCCAACTGCCACCCTCGAACGCCGAGCCAGTCGCCGGCTTGGCTTCCATCGGCAGATGGCCTTGTTCCTGCAGGCGCGCGATCACCTCGCCTTCGCTGGCCGCATCCATCTGCCCTTCAAGCAGATCGCCACGCGCATCCAGTGCCTTGTAACGGTAACGCGGCATCAGCAGCACCGCTCCGGGTGTACGCGATGGCTCATGCGTCCTCCGTCACCCGCAGCACTTCTTCCAGCGTGGTTTCGCCACGCAGTGCCTTGCCGATGCCGTCCTCGTACATGGTGCGCATGCCGGCCTTGCGCGCGATCTGTTCGATCTCGCCCATGCCGGCCTTGCGCATCACCGCATTGCGCAGCGCATCGTCCATCACCAAAAACTCGACGACGGTGGTGCGGCCGAGATAGCCGGTTGGCGCCAGCGCCGAGGGCTGCGCGCGGTATAGATGGATATCGCCCTGCGGCTGGAAGCGGCGCAGGCCGAAGCGTTCGATTTCTTCGTCCGACGCGCGGTAGCGCAGCGCGTGGGTAGGCTCCAACCTGCGCACCAGGCGCTGGGCGAGGATGCCATTGATGGTGGAGGTGAGCAGATAGTCTTCCACGCCCATGTCCAGCAGACGGGTAATGCCACCGGCGGCGTTGTTGGTATGCAGCGTGGACAGCACCAGGTGGCCGGTGAGCGCGGACTGGATCGCGATGCGCGCGGTTTCCAGATCACGCATTTCGCCGATCATGATGATGTCCGGGTCCTGGCGCACGATGCTGCGCAGGGCGTTGGCGAAATCCAGCCCGATCTGAGGCTTGGCCTGGATCTGGTTGATGCCTTCCAACTGATATTCCACCGGATCTTCGACGGTGATGATCTTGACCTTGTCGGTATTGAGCTGGTTCAACGCGGTGTACAGCGTGGTGGTCTTGCCCGAGCCGGTGGGGCCGGTGACCAGCAGGATGCCGTGCGGCTGCTCCAGCACCTTGCGGAACTGCGGGAGGAAATCCTCGCTGAAACCCAACCGCTGGAAATCAAACACCACCGCTTCGCGGTCGAGCAGGCGCATCACCACGCTTTCACCGTGTGCGGTAGGCATGGTGCTGACGCGCAGGTCCAGTTCCTTGCCCTGTACGCGCAACATGATGCGACCGTCCTGCGGCAGGCGGCGCTCGGCGATGTTGAGCTTGGCCATGATCTTGATGCGGCTGATCACCGCCGCGGTCAGGTTGACCGGCGGGCTTTCGCCATCAACCAAGACGCCATCGACGCGGTAACGCACCTTCAGACGGTTCTCGAACGGCTCGACGTGGATATCCGATGCGCGCAGTTCCACCGCACGCTGGATCAGCAGATTGACCAGGCGGATGACCGGTGCTTCCGAAGCGAGGTCGCGCAGGTGTTCGATATCGTCCAGCGGTGCGAGCTCGCCATCGGTGGTTTCCAGGATGGTGCCCATCGCGGTCCGACCCTGCCCGTACCAGCGCTCGATCAGCTCATCCACTTCGCTGCGCACCCCAACCACCGGCGCCACCTCGCAGCCGGTCGCCAGGCCGATTGCATCGATCGCGTAGCCATCCTGCGGATCGGCCATCCACAACAGGATGCGACCGCGCTGCTCGCCCAGCGGCAGTACCAGGAATTGTTTGAGGAAGCGCAACGGCACCGGCTCGACGCCTTCCACCAGTTCCGGCGGATGTTCGGGTAACTCGCGGGCGGCCAGCAGCCGCAGCCCCAGCACCTTGGCACAGGCCTCGGCGTGGTCACGCTCGGAAACCAGGCCCAGCCGGGCCAGCAGCACCAACAGCTCGCCGCCGGATTCGCGCTGCAACTGGCGTGCGCGTTGAAGGTCAGCCTCTTTCAACCGGCCCTGCGTCAACAGTTCGGTGACGATGCGATCGGCAGGTGATGGCGCAAGTTGGGCGTCGTGGGCTACCGCGTTCACGCAATCCTCCTGTGTTGGCCGAACTTTAGCAGTTCGTACCCCCAGGTCGTGCACATGAACCGGCATTACAGGCAAAAAGAACCCCGGCATTGCCGGGGTTCCAAGGTCGTGCGGTGGTCAGGATTACTGACGGGCAACCAGACTCACACCGCTATAGGAGCTCGCTCCCACCAGGGTGACGTAGTAGGTGCCTGCCTGCGGCGTGTTGAAGCGCACGGTCTCGCTGTTGCCGGCACGCGTGGACTTGGCATCGAACGCAGTGCTGCTCGGCACCGCCTCGTAGCGGACGTACACCGACACATCGCCCGTGCCGCCGTAGGTCATGAAGGTCAGCACCTTGCCGGCCTCGGCCTGGAAGCTGTAGACCGTCTCGCTGCCACCGCTGCCGGAAACACCAGTCAGCGCGACCTTGTTGACCAGCGGCGTGGCGTCCGGGCCGCACTGCTCGACGTTGGGATCGCACGGCGGTGTGGTTGCCTTGATCAATGCAGCGTTGATGTTGAGGATGCCGGCACCAATCGGGGTGGAGGCCGGGATCGCCACCGGGAACGGCGTGGCGGTGGTCTTCAGCAGGTCACGCATCTGGTTGAGGGTCAGCGGCGTGTCGACCACGCTCTGCACCATCGCCACGGCAGCAGCCACATGCGGCGATGCCATCGAGGTGCCACCCATGCCACCGAGGATCCAGTTGCTCGGTTCAGGCCCCTTCTCGCCGCCGTTCATCACCTGCCAGATGTAGCCGTTCGGGTTGCCATCCACCGCGCCACCGCCGCCCGGTGCCGAAAGGTCCACGCGTGCACCGTAATTGGAGTAGTACGCACGGGCACCGGTGACGCCGGTGGCACCGACGCTGATCACGTTGTTACAGGAAGACATGGTGTAGCTGGCGGCATTGGCGTTGTCATTGCCCGCCGCGACCACCACGATGGCACCCTTGCTGTTGGCCAGGTCGATGGCTTCCTGGTATTCGGTCGGACAGGTCGCGGGCGCCCCACTGCCCAGGCTCATGTTGATGACTTCGGCAGGATTGGCGTTGAGCGGCAATCCCGGCACCTCGCCACCCGCGGCCCAGATGATGCCGTCGGAAATATCGCTACCAAAACCACCGCAGGAGCCGAGCACGCGGATCGGCATCACCTTCGCCTTGTAGGCCAGGCCTGCAAGGCCCCTGCCATTGTTGGTTTCCTGCGCGATGGTGCCGGACACGTGGCTGCCGTGCCAGGAGCTGACGTCGGCGGCATGCGAGCCCCCCGTCGCCCAGCCGGTGCAGTAGTTGGCTTCGATCCAGTCACCAATATCCCAACCACCCGGCACACGGCCGTCGCTGTCGCGGCGTGATACGCGCTTGTCGCTGATCATGTCGTAGCCGGGAATGACGTTGTTCTGCAGGTCCGGGTTGCCCTGGGTGATACCGGTATCGATCACCGCCACCACCACACCCTCGCCCTGCGAGAGATCCCAGGCCTGCGGTGCGCGCACGCCCGTCGTTGGATTGAAGAAATTCCACTGGTACTGCGCGTAGTTCGGGTCGGTCGGGACCATCGCCGGGGCGACATCGACCATGCGCTGGTACATGCGATCGATATCCGCACGCTCCACCGCCGGGTTGGCCTTGAGTTCGCGGACGAAGTCAGCCGCTTCCTGTGCGTTGAGCGCACGCGAGGTCTTGACCACGCTCCAACCCGGCGCACCCATGCGCCGCAGCAGCGCGGCCTGCACCGCGGGTTGGGCCGCTGCACGCGAGGTCTTCGCTACCGCGCGGTCCAGGCCGGCGCGCGACGTCGCTGCGCCAAGGCCTCGATTGAGGGCCGCCGTATCACGCAGCTCACTGCTGCCGGCGCGGTACTTCACCACGAACCGATAGCCGCCACTGGTATCCACCGGCGACGTACTCAGGCCGACTACCTTTGCCGGTCCAACTTCTGCAGCAAATGCGGCAGGCGCGCCGATCGAAGCCATCAGTACGACACCGGCAATCGCCAAACCAAGCTGGGTCTTCTTCTTCATGTCGGATCTCTCGTCTTTATGGAACAGGGATGGAACCTCAACGCTGCATCGTTTTGCCGTCCTGGCTCGCAACAGCCGTGCTGCGGGGGCAGCACGGCCACTACCGATGAACCTGGAAGCCCCCGCCGCAGCAGGCGGGGGCGAAACCAAACCGCTTACCAGCCGAAGCCGGCGCCCACACCCACCGAGCTGTCGTCACTGGTGAAGGCACCACCCAAGGTCACGGTGGCGCGGTCGCTGATGGCGCGCTGGTAGCCCAGCGAGAGTGCCGATTCGCCGCCCTGGTAGCCGACGCCCACACCAACCCGGTTCTGCGTGCGTACGCCCGCAGCACTGGTGGCCATGTTCAACATCGCCGCGCTCATCGCACCTTGCCGATCGAGGCGGCGGTCTACATGGCGCAGACGCTTGTCGATATCGCCACGGAAGACGTCGAAACTGTCGGCCATGCTGCTGAACTTGGTGTCGGTATAGGTATTGGCTGCGGTGATGCCGCTATCCAGCTGCGCCTTGTTGACCGCATCGGTCGCCTGCGTGCCTGCGGCAACGCTGGTGATCTGGCGCTCATGGCCGCTGCTGCCGACCGACACCGTGTTGGCACGGTCGGCAATCGACCCCTGCCCCAAGGCAACCGCACCGGTGGCGGAGACGCTGGAGCCCTGGCCAATCGCCGTGCCCGAAGCAACGCTGACGGTGGCACCTTCACCCATCGCAACCGCGTTGGTGGCGACGGCGGCGATGCTGGTGTTTGCGCCCACCGCAGTGCTGCCGTCGGCATTGACGCGCGCGTTGCTGCCGATAGCGGTGTCGTTCGGGCCGTGCGCATAGCTGTTGTTCCCGACGGCACTACCGGCAACATTATTGGCCTTGGCCTGCTCGCCCAGCGCCACTCCGGTGCCGCCCGCCGACCCCGCCCCCCCTACATTCGGGCCGTTCCCGTTCCCGTTCCCGTTCCCGTTGCCACTGCCACTGCCATTTCCATTGCTGGCAACACGGTTGTTGAGCGCCGTGACCTGGCCATCAAGCGCGGTCAACGCCGCACCTACGTTGTTGTAGCTGGCACCCTGGATGACATAGGTCGGGGCGACAAACATGCCCTGCATGCCGACGCCCGCACCACCACCGAGGAAGCTGGCCATGTTGCCCAGCGACTGGAACAACTGCCCGCCGTTGATGGCCTGCATGCTGCCAGCAGCAATTGCACCGGCAGCCACGTTGTCCAACGTGGTGCCCTGCACACCCGCCAGGGTCAGCTTGTCGCGGCTGGCATCGTCGTAGGTCACCGCATTGGCGGTGACGCCCTCGATGCTGCCGATACGACCATCAATGTCGGTGACGCGGGTTTCCACCGCGCCAACACGCTGGTTGGTGACATGCAACTGACCACCGGTGACCGCATCGGTACTGCCTTCGGCAATGCGCCCCGCACCGACATTGACGATGCGGCGCGTCACCGGGCCATTGCTGCCGTTGCCGCCACCCACCGATACCACGTTGGCTTCGACCGCACGCGAACCCGCGCCCAGCGCCACCGAATTGGCACCGGAGACGCCTGCACCCGCACCGATGGCCACGCTGTTGGCACCATTGCTGGCGAACGCACCGTAACCAATCGCGACGCCATTGGTGGCAGTGATCGAGGTCTGCCGGCCCAGCGCGGTGCTGTTGCTGGCACGAGCCGATGCATCGGCACCAACCGCAGTGGCGCCATTGGCATTGGCGGTGCTGGCCGCACCCAAGGCGGTGCTGCGCTCGGCACTGGCAACCGCACCCGAGCCTGACGCAACCGCATTGGTACCGCTGGCAGTTGCCACACCATCGCCAGAGGCCTGGAAGTACTTGTTGGTCTCGCCTGCGACATCGGCCACGGCATCCAGCTGCGACTTGTTGACCGCATCGGTTGCCTCGGTACCGGCAGCAACGTTGGTGATCTGCCGTTCGGCACCTGCATCACCCACTGACACGCTATTGGCGCGGCCGGCAATGGAACCTGCACCCAGCGCCACCGAGTTGGTGGCACCGGCTTCGGCACCGGTACCAACTGCGGTGCTCTGCTGGCCGAAGGCCCAGGCATTGGCACCCACCGCGGTCGCGTCATCACCAAAGGCCCAGCTGCCGCTGCCGATGGCGACGGCATTGGTAGCGCCGATGCCGAAGAAACCAAAGCCGGTTTCGGCACCATCGCCAATCGCCAGGCTGCCCTCGCCCAGGGCTGACGCATTGCGGCCCACGGCGACATTGCCGTCTTCGTAGGCAGCCGCGTTGTAGCCAACCGCGGTGGTGCCGACGCCTTCGGCGTAGCTCTGCGAACCGGTCGCGGTGCTGTAGTTGCCAAGTGCATTGGCTACCGCACCACTGGCGGTGGACTGATCGCCCTTGGCGTATGCGCCAACACCGGCTGCGGTAGCGGCAAAGCCTTCTGCGTTGGCACTTGCACCCAACGCGGTGCCGCCGACGCCGGCACTGGTAGCACCGGTCTGCACAGGCTCGCCGCCGACGTTGATCAGCGGATCACCGTTGGCATCCACCGCATTGCCACCCACAGCCACTGCACCCGGGCCCATCGCCTGTGCGTTCTGGCCGAACGCGGCTGCGTTCTGACCGCTGGCCAAGGCGTTCATACCGACCGCCGTTGCACCATCGGCCACTGCATTGGCACCGCTGCCGAACGCCGATGCGCCATTGCCGATCGCATTGGTCGCCTCACCGGAGGCCGTTGCGCTGTCGCCTTCGGCATAGGCACCGGCGTCACTGTCGGCACTGCCGGTAGCCTTGAAGTACTTCGCCGTGGCCTGCCCTTCCGCGGCCACTGCGGCCACTTCATCGAGCTGGTCCTTGTTGACCGCATCGGTGCCTTCGGTACCGGCGGCAACATTGGTGATCTGCCGTTCGGCACCTGCATCACCCACCGACACGCTGTTGGCGCGGTCGGCAATCGAGCCTGCGCCCAGCGCCACCGAGTTGGTGGCACCGGCTTCGGCACCGGTACCAACTGCGGTGCTCTGCTGGCCAAAGGCCCAGGCGTTGGCACCTACTGCGGTTGCGTCATCACCGAATGCCCAGCTGCCGCTGCCGATGGCGACGGCATTGCTTGCACCGATGCCGAAGAAGCCAAAGCCGGTCTCGGCACCATCACCGATTGCCAGGCTGCCTGCGCCCAATGCCGAGGCATTGCGACCGACCGCGACATTGCCGTCTTCATAGGCGGCGGCGTTATAGCCCACCGCCGTGGTGCCTGCACCTTCGGCATAGGATTGTGAACCGCTGGCAGTACTGAAGTCGCCAACCGCATTGGCGACCGCACCGCTGGCGGTGGACTGATCACCCTGCGCCCATGCGCCGACACCGGTCGCGGTAGCGGCAAAACCCTGCGCATTGGCACTTGCACCGAGTGCGGTACCGCCGACACCCGCACTGGTCGCGCCGGTCTGCACCGGCTCGCCGTTGGAAGTGATCAGCGGCTCGCCATTGGCATCCACCGCGTTGCCGCCTACCGCTACTGCGCCCGGGCCGGTGGCCTGTGCATTCTGGCCGAAGGCTGCGGCGTTCTGGCCGCTGGCCACGGCGTTCATGCCGATTGCAGCCGCTCCGCTGGCCAGGGCGCTGGCGCCATTGCCGATCACGATGGCGCCCTCACCGCTGGCCACGCTGTTGCTGCCCAGTGCGATCGCGTTGTCACCATCCACCAGATTGGCAAAACCAAACGCGCTGCTGTTCTCGCCATCCACCTGGTTGAAGTTGCCGAATGCCGAACTATTGGTACCGTTGGCGGTATTCACGTAACCGACGGCGCTGGAATAATCACCGGCGGCGACGTTGTAGCTGCCCACCGCCGTGCTCTGTGCACCGGAAGCCTCCGAACCGACGCCGGCAGCGGTAGCACCATCACCGCTGGCGATCGCGTCATCGCTGCCGTCCGCCGCGCCATTGGCCTTGAAGTAACGACCGGCCAGCAAAGCACCTTCGGCGGCGCTGTTGAGCTGGTCCAGGTTGACCGCATCGGTGCCCTCGGTACCGGCGGCGACGTTGGTGATCTGGCGCTCCGCACCTACTGCTCCAACCGACACGCTACTGGCCCGATCTGCCAGCGAGCCCGCACCCAGAGCAACACTGTTGGCAGCGCTGGCGGTGGCGTTCGCACCCAAGGCGGTGCTGTCTGCGCCAAGGCTGGTGCTGTAGAAGCCAACTGCCGTGCTGTTGAGGCCGCTGGCCCAGCTCTCCGCGCCCAGCGCACTGGCGTTGTCGCCCGCTGCATAGGCGAAGTAGCCGACAGCAGTGGATTCGGCACCCGCTGCTTCGCTCAATGCACCTGAAGCCAAGGCGTAATCACCCGAAGCGATGGCGCCAGCGCCCAGCGCCGTGGAAGCTTCACCACTGGCCTGGGTATCAACGAAGAAACCCAGCCCCGGGATGAGGTCGATCGGACCACCAACCGCAACGCTGCTGGTGCCCGATGCAGCGCTCTGACTACCCATCGAGGTGCTGTAATCACCGGTTGCATTGGCCACCGCGCCAAATGCGGAGGACTGTGCCCCTTGAGCGAACGCGCCGAGACCGGTGGCGGTGGCGGCGAAGCCCTCCGCACTGGCACTGGCACCAAGCGCGGTACCACCCAGGCCGGCGCTGGTCGCACCGGTGGTCACCGGCTGTCCGCCAAACGTGATCAATGGATTGCCATTGGCATCCACTGCATTGCCGCCTACGGCCACCGCCGCCGGGCCGGTGGCCTCGGCGTTCTGGCCGAATGCAGCACTGTTCTGGCCTGCGGCCAAGGCGTTCATGCCGACTGCGGTTGCACCGCTGGCCACCGCATTGGCGCCGGTGCCGTAAGCCGATGCGCCGTTGCCGATGGCATTGGCGGCTTCGCCTGCAGCGGTGGCGCTATCGCCTTCCGCATACGCGCCGGCATCGCTGTCGGCGCTGCCAGTGGCGGTGAAGTACTTGCTGGTGTTGCCAGCCACCGCGGCCACTTCATCCAATTGGTTCTTGTTGACCGCATCGGTACCTTCGGTGCCGGCGGCGACATTGGTGATCTGCCGCTCGCTGCCAACATCACCCACCGAGACGGTGCTCTCGCGATCGGCCCAGGAGTTGGCACCGATGGCGACGCTATTGGCCGCTTCGGCCACCGCGCTCTGGCCAAGTGCGGTGGAATCATCCGCATCGGCCCAGCTGTTGAAGCCGATGGCGGTAGCGTATTCGCCCACTGCCCAGGCGCCATTACCGAATGCCGCAGTGCCGGTGCCGGAGGCCTTGGTGCTGATGAAGCCGCCGAAAGTGGTGCCACCAACCGCGGTCGACTCCTCGCCCGAGGCAATCGCCGACTCGCCGACCGCGGTGGTGCTGACGCCCGATGCCGCTGCGCCCAGGCCCATCGCAACGCCGTAGTCGCCGCTGGCCTCGGCACCGTAACCAACGGCCGAAGCGAGATCGCCGGAAGCAACCGCATAGCTGCCCACCGCCGTGGTACCGCGACCGCTGGCCTCGGCACGGAAACCGTTTGCCAAGGCCTGCTGGCCAGAGGCCACCGACTGCGCACCCTGCGCCGTGGCAAACACACCCGAGGCTTCCGCGCCCTCGCCGAAGGCACTGCTGCTGTCGCCGCTGGCAACGCTGCCGGTGCCGATGGCAATCGCGTCATCGGCATCGGCCAATGCACCATCACCGATCACCACGCTGCCGTCGCCGCTGGCCACGCTGTTGCTGCCCAAGGCAATCGCGTTGGCACCGTCGACCAGATTGGCCATGCCGAACGCGCTGCTGTTCTCGCCATCCACCTGGTTGAAGTTGCCCACCGCCGAACTATTGGTACCGTTGGCGGTGTTCACGTAACCAACAGCACTGGAGTAGTCACCAGCAGCGACGTTGTAGCTGCCCACCGCCGTGCTTTGCACACCGCTGGCCAAGGAGCCAACACCGGCAGCGGTTGCGCCGTCGCCACCGGCGACCGCGTCGTCACTGCCATCGGCGGCCCCGTTGGCCTTGAAGTAGCGCGCGGTCAGTTCCGCGCCTTCGGCGACGGCATTGAGCTGATCAACATTGACCGCATCGGTGCCTTCGGTACCGGCGGCGACATTGGCGATCTGGCGATCGACTGCCGCGTGGACGACGCCAGCCGAGTCGGTCCATTCCTGCGCCGCGCCGACCGACACCGTGTTGGCGCGGTCAGCGAAGGAGCCGGCGCCCAGCGCGACGCTGTTCTCTGCGTCCTTGCTGGTCCAGGCATTGGAGCCCAGCACCACCGCGTTCTGTGCCTGTGCGTAGCTGTTGTAGCCAACGACGGTGGCACCGTCCTCGGTCGCCCATGCCTCCGCACCCAGCGCGGTGGTGTGCTTGCCTTCGGTAACGCTGTAGAAATCCTGGCCAGCCAGCGAATTGAAACCGACTGCAACACCAAGCTCACCGGTGGCGGCGTTGTTGCCGACTGCAACGCCGGTCAAGCCTGCACGCGCCTGCACGCCGAACGCAGCACCTGCGATGTCCGCAATTGCGTTCTGGCCAACCGCGGTCGCCACATCGGCAGCCTCGGCAAACGTGCCGATCGCCGTGCCGAAGAACGTTGCATAGGCGCCACTACCAACGGCAACCGCCTGCCACGCATCGGCGGTGGCACCGAAGCCCAGCGCGGTGGCCTGACGACCGGTAGCCCACGCTGCAGTACCGATGGCGGTAGCAGCAAAGCCCGTAGCTTTGGCGTCGGTACCGATGGCAGCCGAGAACAGGCCCTGTGCGTTGGCACCGGCACCGACGGCCATGAAGGCACCTTCGCTTACCGAAGCATCAGTACCAATGGCAATGCTGTCAGCGTTTTCTGCGTTCGCATTCACGCCCAAGGCGATGCTGCCGGTGCCGGTTGCCAGCGCATTGCTGCCAACCGCGACACTGTTGTCAGCCAGGGCATTGGCGCCGGTGCCGTAAGCCGATGCGCCGTTGCCGATGGCATTGGCAGCCTCGCCTGCAGCCGTGGCGCTATCGCCCTCCGCATAGGCGCCGGCATCGCTGTCGGCGCTGCCGGTTGCCTTGAAGTATTTGCTGGTGTTTTCGGCAACTGCCGCCACTTCGTCGAGCTGCGACTTGTTCACCGCGTCGGTGTCTTCAGTGCCGGCAGCGACGTTGGTGATCTGGCGCTCGCTGCCCACATCACCGACCGAAACCGTGCTCTCGCGATCTGCCCAGGAGTTTGCGCCGATAGCGACGCTGTTGACCGCTGCTGCAGTTGCACTTTGGCCGAGTGCGGTGGAGTTGTCGGCATCAGCCCAGCTGTTGAATCCGATCGCGGTGGCGTACTCACCTATCGCCCATGCGCCATTGCCGAACGCCGACGCGCCGGTACCCGACGCTTCGGTGCTGATCAAGCCACCGAAGGTGGTGCCGCCAACCGCGGTGGATTCTTCACCCGAGGCAATGGCCGATTCGCCTACGGCTGTGGTGCTGGTCGCCGAGGCGGAAGCACCCAGGCCCATCGCAACGCCGTAGTCGCCACTGGCATCGGCGCCATAACCCACTGCCGAAGCAAGGTCACCAGAGGCTGAGCTATAAGCGCCAAGCGCGGTGGTGCCACGGCCATCGGCCTCGGCACGGAAGCCGTTGGCCGTTGCCTGCTGCCCGGAAGCAAGTGCCTGGCTGCCCTGTGCGCTTGCATAGGCACCGCTCGCTTCTGCGCCGCTACCAACGGCAGTGCTGCCCAGCTCACTGGCAAGACTGCCGGAGCCGACCGCAGTGGCATCATCGGCAGCCGCGTAGGCGCCATCGCCGATCACCACGCTGCCATCACCACTGGCGATGCTGTTGCTGCCAAGCGCAATCGCATTTGCACCATCCACCAGGTTGCCGGAACCAAACGCGCTGCTGTTGGCACCATCCACCTGGTTGAAATTGCCAACCGCAGAACTGCTCTCGCCGTTGGCGGTATTTACATAACCCACCGCACTGGAATAGTCGCCTGCGGCGACGTTGTAGCTGCCTACCGCGGTGCTCTCCACACCGCTAGCCAGCGAGCCGACACCCGCAGCCATCGCACCTTCGCCGCTGGCCACGGCGTCATCGCTGCCGTCCGCAGCGCCATTTGCTTTGAAATAGCGGCCGGCCAACAGCGCGCCATCGGCAGCGGCATTGAGTTGATCGAGGTTCACCGCATCGGTACCGGCGGTGCCGGCAGCGACATTGCTGATCTGACGCTCGTTACCGGCCGAGCCAACCGACACCGTGTTGGCACGATCGGCAATGGAACCTGCGCCCAATGCCACGCTGCCTGCTGCCGAAGCCACCGTGCCTGCACCGATGGCCACCGCGTTTGCGCCCGATGCATCGGCGCTGTTGGCGATGGCGCAGTCCACCAGCGTTGCACTGCCTAGCACCATGCACTGCGCATTACCGCCCACTTCCACCGACTGTGCCTGCGCTGCTGTTACCCAGGCACTAGCTCCTAGACCCAACGCAACGGCAACCGACAAGGCTTGCAGGCGTATTCCGGCGCTATGCCGCTCATCCATGACCACACCGGCCGAGCTGGACGATGCCAACTCCGACGCCACCACCAACTGCCCCAATGCCTTGTTCCATACCTTGCGGTAGATCCGGTTCATCGCTGCTGCTCCTCAAGTGGACGGTTTTTTTCCTTGCATAAACGCGCCATCGCCGGGCCCTACGTGCCCAACGATCCCCCTGTGGTGTTGTGGTCCCGGTCCCGGTACAGCTGGGCACGTGAGGCTCACGCCTGTCGTGGTCTACCCCCCTGGTTCCATACCTGTCGGGCGACTACGGGATGGATGGAGTCTTAATCGACGATTCATGATTCGTCAAACTTTTGGCTCTAATCGCAGTTTTTGAGAGGAAGCTCGCAATTCTCTCAATTAGGTGAGATTTTCAAAAATTTGCTTCTGAAACAATTGCCTAGTCCGGAAGATCGCCAGAGCCAGCGGATACGAGTCTTCTCTCCAAAAGGACCTCGGACCCCCACGCAATCGTTGTGCTGCAATGATTTCAGCGCTTCCGGCCATCTTCTTGCGAGCAGTTGATTCATCTTCTTGAAGGAGCCCGAGCAGTTGCGTTGCAGCACACCCGGTTGCGCCAATGCGCGGATCCCTGTTCACGCTAGGCGCTGACACGCCTGCCTCTATAGTCAAATTGCTGACACCCCTCTCAGAAGTGGTTCCGGGGTTGTCCAAGGGCCTACCCGACCCAGGCTGAATCCATGAAGCACATTGCAGCCGCTTCACCCACAAGCACCAAGCCTCCGCCAAACGACCTGGAGCACGACACGCGGATACCGCGCAGCAGTGACGGGACGCAAATCAGTCCACAAAAGAAGAGCCCGCAGGCACTGGCCTGCGGGCTCTTTTCAACCTCAATGCACAACGAACTTACGGCGACTCTGTGCGTTCAGCCGCACCATACTCTTGCGTTGCGGAACATCCGCAGCCACGGCGAATCTTCGCCCCAGCTGCTCGGCGCCCAGCTCAGGTTGACCGTACGCGGGGTGCGTTCCGGGTGCGGCATCAGGATGGTGACGCGGCCATCGCTGGTGGTCAGGCCGGTGATGCCGTCCGGCGAACCGTTCGGATTCAGCGGGTACTGGCTGGCCACGCGACCATCACCGTCGACGTAACGCAGCGAGATGCTGGCGGCTGCCTGGTCCACCGCACTGTCGAACTCGGCACGGCCTTCGCCGTGTGCCACCGCAACCGGCAGGCGCGAGCCGGCCATGCCACGCAGCAGGATCGATGGCGACTCGACGATCTCCAGCAACGCCGTGCGTGCTTCGAACTGCTCGCCGGCATTGCGCAGGAACTTCGGCCAGTGCTCGGCACCGGGGATGATGTCCTTGAGCTGGCTCATCATCTGGCAACCGTTGCACACGCCCAGCGCGAAGGTATCCGGGCGCGCGAAGAAGGCCGCGAAGGCCTCACGCAGTGCCGGACGCTCGAGGATGGAGGTAGCCCAGCCGCGGCCCGCACCCAGCACGTCGCCGTAGCTGAAACCGCCGCAGGCGGCGATGCCGCGGAAGTCGCTCAGCTGCACGCGGCCTTCGATCAGGTCGCTCATGTGCACGTCGTAGGCGTCGAAGCCAACGCGCTCGAAGATGTTGGCCATCTCGATCTGGCCGTTGACGCCCTGCTCGCGCAGGATCGCCACCTTCGGTCGCGCGCCACTGGCGATGAACGGAGCAGCGACATCGTCGGCCGGATCGAACGACAGCTTCGGCTTCAGACCCGGCGCGTTGAAGTTGCGTGCAATCGCGCGCTCCTGATCGGCCGCATCCGGGTTGTCACGCAGCTTCTGCATGGCGTGGGTCACCGACCACCAGGCATCGAACAGTTCTTCCCAGCGCCATTCCACCACGCTGTCGCCGGCCAGCTGCACCCGCACCACCGGTGCGGTGGTCGGGCGGGCGATGCGCTGTGCGCATTCGGTCAGTGCGTGGCGTTCGACCAGGTCGGCGAACGCGGCGCGGTCTTCCTTGGCGATCTGCACCACGGCGCCCAGTTCTTCGTTGAACAGGCTGCGGAACGGATCATCACCCCAGGCATCGAGCACGATGTCCAGGCCCATGCGCGAGGCGAATGCCATTTCGCACAGTGCGGCGAACGCGCCGCCGTCGCTGCGGTCGTGGTAGGCCAGCAACAGGCCGGACTCACGTGCATCGCAGATCAATTCAAAGAACGCACGCAGGCGCTGCGGGTCATCCAGATCCGGTACTTCACCGGCGAATGCCGGCAATGCGCTGTGATCGGCCTGGGTCTGCGCCAGGATCGAGCCGCCCAGTCGCTGCTTGCCAGCGCCCAGGCCAATCAACCACAACTCACTTTCGGTTTCGCGGTCGAGCAGCGGGGTGAGCTGCTGGCGGGCATCGCTGACCGGGGCGAACGCGGTGATCACCAACGATACCGGCGACACCGACTTCTCGGCCTGGCCATCGGCCTGCCACTGCGCCTGCATCGACAGCGAGTCCTTGCCCACCGGGATGCTGATATCCAGCTGCGGGCACAGCTCCATGCCGACGGCCTTGACGGCGTCGTACAGCAGCGCGTCTTCGCCGTTGTGGCCGCAGGCGGCCATCCAGTTGGCCGACAGCTTGACCGTATCCAGCGCGGTCACCGGTGCGGCGCACAGGTTGGTGATGACTTCACCCACCGCCATGCGTGCCGAAGCAGCGGCGTTCAACAGTGCCAGCGGCGTGCGCTCGCCCAGCGACATGGCTTCACCGGCATAGGTGTCAAATCCAGCCAGGGTGATCGCCACATCTGCCATCGGCAGCTGCCACGGGCCGATCATCTGCTCGCGCGCAGTCAAACCACCCACGCTGCGATCGCCGATGGTGACCAGGAAGCTCTTCGAGGCCACGGTCGGGTGCGCGAGCACACGCAGACCAGCGTCATGCAGATCGATGCCGGCAGTCTTCAGCGACGGCCAGCGCGGTGCCGGCGGATGCACGGCATCGCGGTGCATCTTCGGCGCCTTGCCGAACAGCACGTCCATCGGCAGATCGATAGGCGCATCGGCCGGGGTGTTGCCCGGGGTCGCGCCATAGGCCACGACCAGGTGTTCTTCGCTGGTTGCAACACCAACGGCCGCAAACGGGCAGCGTTCGCGCGCACAGATGGCGGCGAACTCGGCCAGACGCTCCTGCGCCACGCCGAGTACATAACGTTCCTGCGACTCGTTGCACCACAGTTCCAGCGGCGACAGCGAGGGATCGTCGGTGGGCACCTTGCCCAGGTCGATCACGCCACCGACATTGGAGTCGTGCAGCAGTTCCGGAATGGCGTTGGAAAGGCCACCGGCGCCAACGTCATGGAAGAACTTGATCGGGTTGTTCGTGCCCATGGCCACGCAACGGTCGATCACTTCCTGGCAGCGGCGTTCCATCTCCGGGTTGTCGCGTTGCACGCTGGCGAAGTCGAGGTCTTCGGCGCTTTCGCCCGAAGCCACCGACGACGCCGCACCGCCGCCCAGACCAATCAACATGGCCGGGCCGCCGAGTACGATCACCGCGTCGCCAGCCTGCAGCTGCAGCTTGTCGACCTGCACGCGGTCAATCGCGCCCAGGCCGCCAGCCAACATGATCGGCTTGTCGTAGGCGCGGGTGATGCCATCTTCCGGCAGCTCGAAGCTGCGGAAGTAACCGAGCAGGTTCGGGCGGCCGAATTCGTTGTTGAACGCGGCGCCGCCAAGCGGGCCATCGAGCATGATGTCCAGGGCCGGTGCCATGCGCGGGTTCAGCGCGCGCGGCGCCTCCCACGGCTGCGGCAGGGTCGGGATGCGCAGGTGCGAGACCGAGAAACCGGTCAGGCCTGCCTTGGGCTTGCCACCACGGCCGGTGGCACCTTCGTCGCGGATCTCACCGCCAGCGCCGGTTGCGGCACCCGGGAACGGGGCGATCGCGGTCGGGTGGTTATGCGTCTCCACCTTGATCTGGAAGGCGCTGGGCACCACCGCTTCGCTGCGGTACTTGCCGGTGGCCGGGTCCGGGCGATAACGCGCGGCCGGTTCGCCTTCGATCACCGCGGCATTGTCGCTGTACGCGCTGAGCGTGTGCTGCGGGGTCTGCTGGTGGGTGTTCTTGATCATCTTGAACAGCGAGCGGTCCTGCTCATTGCCATCGATGGTCCAGCTGGCATTGAAGATCTTGTGCCGGCAATGCTCGGAGTTGGCCTGCGCGAACATCATCAGCTCGACGTCGGACGGATCACGGCCGAGTTCGCTGTAACGCTGGCGCAGGTAATCGATCTCGTCATCGGCCAGGGCCAGACCGAGGCGCTTGTTGGCACCTTCCAGGTCGTCCAGGGCGATGCGCTCCAGGCTGCCGCGGCCGACGTTGTTGAACAGCGCCTGCGCCTGGTCGATGTCGGTCAGCAGCGACTGGGTCATCGGATCGTGCAGCAGCTTGGCCAGTGCGGCCTGTTGCGCCGGATCAGTCGGCCAGCCGCTCAAGTCGATGCGGGTACCGCGTTCGACGCGCTGGATCGGCAGGCCGGCACCGCGCACCAGCTCGGTGGCCTTGCTCGACCACGGTGACAAGGTGCCCAGGCGCGGCACTACATAGCGCGAAATCGCGCCATCAGCGCGCTCGGCGGCCTGTGGCTGGCCCTGCAGGATGCGGCCCAACGTGGTCTGGTCGACCGCGCCGGCATCGGCAGCTTGGGTGAAATAGACGTGCCAGGCACCGGTGATGCGCAGATCGGCGGCAATGGACTGCAGGCGGGATTCAAGACGTTCGCGGCGGAACGGCGAAAGGGCAGCTGCGCCCTCGAGGACGATCATGTCCGGGAGACCATGGTGGGAATCGGCCCGCGATTGTACCGGACTCGGCCGCCCCAAGCCTCGGCGCCCGGGCTACGGGAAGTCCTCAGGCTTGACGCGGTTCACACCGACAGCCCCGTGAGATGGGTAAACCGCGCCAGCGTTTTGGGCGACGTTATCCTCGATCGGCCGGCAACAGATGCCGGTGCGGCGCCCCGATCCGGGCACCAAAAGCACTCCCCATACGGTCCAGGACCGGGCGCAACCGCGCCCGTCATGCCGAAGGCATGCCCCTGCACGCCGCCCCACCCACAAGGAGAACCCCCATGAAGGACCATTCCGCAGGCCGTTGTCGGCCCCCGTTCACCCTCCGCCAAGGACGGCTGCGCTGGGTCTTGGCGCTGGTAGTAGCGCCCGCCTGCGCCATACCTGCAGCCCAGGCGGCCGACTGCGCGGGCGTCAAACCCTGGCTGGGAACCACGATCTACCAGCCTGGCCATACCCTGCAGAAGGATGGCGTGCTCTACCGGGTCCGGCAGACCATCTGGAACGCCCCGCCGGACCATCCCGCCGGTCGCCGCTACTACGACAACCTCGGTCGCTGCGACGGCGGCGCGCCGGTAGCCAACCAACCGCCGCAGATCCGTATCACCTCGCCCACCGCTGGCAGCACGTTCAACGCCGGCAGCAGCATCACCTTCAGCGCCGAGGCCAGCGACAACGATGGCAGCGTCCGCAAGGTCGAGTTTTTCCGCAACGGCCAGCTGCTCGGCAGCGTTGCCGCCGCGCCCTATCGCCTGACCTGGCACAACGCCACAGCCGGCAGCCATCTGCTAAGCGCCATCGCCACCGATGACCGCAACGCCAGCACCACCTCGGCCACGGTCAGCGTGACCGTCAGCGCTGCGGACAAGGACACCACCGCGCCGTCGATCCCAGGCGGGCTCAGGGTGCAGGCGCGCACCCAGACCAGCATCACGCTGCACTGGAATGCCGCCAACGACAATCCCGGCGGCAGCGGCATCGCCGGCTATGTGCTGCACCGCGACGGTCAACAGATCGCCGTGCTCTCCAACACCGATTACAGCGACACCGCGCTGCAGCCGGCCACCAACTATCGCTACGCGGTGCTTGCCCGCGACAAGGCCGGCAATACCTCCGCGCTCAGCGCTGCAATCAGCACCAGCACGCTCTCTGAGGACAACGGCGGCGGCGATCCCGGCACTCCAGTCGGCCCCGGCGGCCCGAGTAACAGCGGCAAGCGGGTGATCGGCTACTTTACCCAGTGGGGCATCTATGGCCGCAACTACCGGGTAAAGAACATCGACAGCAGTGGCTCGGCAGCGCACCTGACCCATATCAACTACGCCTTCGGCAACGTCCGCAACAACCGCTGCGAAGTGGGCGTCACCCAGGCCGCCAATTCGTCCACAGGTGCCGGCGGCGACGCCTATGCCGACTACACCCGCAGTTTCGGCGCTGGCGAAAGCGTCAGCGGCGTCGGCGACCGCTGGAACCAGCCGTTGCGCGGCAACTGGAACCAGCTCAAGCAGCTCAAGGCCAAGCATCCGCAGCTGAAGACGCTGATCTCGCTGGGCGGATGGACCTGGTCACGCGGCTTCTCCAGCGCGGCGCGTCCGGAGAACCGCCAAGCCTTCGTCGCCTCCTGCATTGATGCCTACATCAAGGGCAACCTGCCGTTCACCGACAATGCCGGCGGCCAAGGGGTTGCTGCAGGCGTGTTCGATGGCATCGACATCGATTGGGAGTACCCGGCCGCCTGCGGCCTGAGCTGCGGCACGCCGGCCGACCGCGACAACTTCACCGCCCTGCTGGCCGAGTTCCGCCGCCAATTGGACGCCGTGCGTCCTGGCCTGCTGCTGACCGTGGCGGTCGGTGCCGGCATCGACAAGATCCGTCCAACCGATCCGGCCGCGTACCACCGGCACCTGGATTTCATCAACGTGATGACCTATGACTTCCACGGCGCCTGGGCCGGCACCACCAACCACCACACCGCCCTGTTCCACTCCCCGGCAGATCCTTCAGCCGGGGACGCTGCGCTGTACAACAGCAACGACGCCATTGAGGCCTACCTGCAGCGCGGCGTGCCAGCCGCCAAGTTGAACCTCGGCGTCGGCTTCTATGGCCGCGGCTGGACAGGGGTGGGCCGTACCAACAACGGCCTGTACCAGAGTGGACGGCCGGCAAGCGGCAGGTTCGAAGCCGGCATCGAGGACTGGAAGGTACTGAAGAACCTCGGCTGGCCGGTCTACACGGACCCGCTCGCGCAGGCCACCTGGCTGTACGACGGCAACACCTTCTGGAGCGTGGACACGCCGGAAATGCTTGGCCACAAGATGGCCTACGTCAAAGCCCAGGGCTTGGGCGGCGCGTTCTTCTGGGAATTCAGCGGTGACGACGCCCAGGGCACGCTGGTCGACAGCGTCAGCAACGGGCTGAAGTAAGTCTGCTGCCACCAGAACGACAACGCCCCTCGCGTTACCGGGAGGGGCGTTGCCTGTCCAAGCTTGGGAGCGCGCTGCGATCAGCGGCTACCGCCGCCTTCCATGCGATCCAGCGTGGCCTTGAGCTGTGCCGGCGGCAGGTAGCCACCCAGCTGGCTGCCATCGGCAGCAAAGATTGCCGGGGTACCGTTGATGCCCAGCTGCTGGCCGAGGTTGTACTGCATGGCCACCGGATTGGTGCAGTTCCTGGATTGCACCGGCTGGCCGGACTTGGCAGCGGTCAGCGCGGCCTTGCGGTCGCTGGCACACCAGACCGAGATCATGTCGGTGGCGTCCTTGCTGGCCAGGCCCATGCGCGGGAACGCCAGGTATTCCACGGCGATGCCGTTGCGGTTCAGCTCGGCGATGTCCTGGTGCAGCTTGCGGCAGTAACCGCACTCGATATCCGTGAACACACTGATGGTGTGCTTGGCATTTGGCGGCGCAAACACGATGCGGTCCGCATGCGGCAGCGTCTGCAGCAGGTTGCGGCGGTACGCCAGCAGGCCGGGGCTGGTGGCCTGGGCCTTGTTGGCGATGTCATACGGGGTGGTCTGCAGCAGGTAGCGGCCGTCATCGGTCACATACAACACCTGCCCGGAGACGATGACCTCGCGGAAGCCCGCGAACGGCGCCGCACCGATGTATTCCGGCTTGAGGTTCGGGTCCAGGTCCTTGAGCGCATCTCGCACCCGCTTTTCTACCGCGGCATCGGCCGGAGAGGCTGCAGCAGTGGCAGCGGCTTTGGGGGCTGCGGGCTGTTGCGCGCAGGCAGTAAGGCTGAGCGCGCCGAACAGCGCGGCAATGGCAAATCGGAACATGACGACCCATCGAAAGAGAACAGCCGGATTCTCGCACACCACCCGAATCGGCGTGGGAGCGGCCCCGGCTTGTAGGAGCGGCGTAAGCCGCGAAGCGGGGTATGCCCGAGCGCAGACACCAGCTGCAATCCAAGGGTCCACCAGCTTCGCGGCTGACGCCGCTCCCACGCGCGTCGCCGGGAAAGCCCCTGCCGAGCATGGCTCGGCACTACGCCGTTGCCCCCTCGTTTGCGTCGAAAGCGCAGGGGTACGCCTTTGCCCCCTCCCTTGCGCCGAAGGCGTAGGGGAGGGTTGGGGAGGGGTTGGCTCTTCACTGTCCGCTTCCAAACAAACCCTACAACTTCACCCGCGCGGGTGGTGCTTGCGGTGCAGCTTCTGCAGGTGTTCGCGGGCGACCAGGGTATAGATCTGGGTGGTGGACAAGGAACTATGGCCGAGCAGCATCTGCAGCGCGCGCAGGTCGGCGCCGTGGTTGAGCAGATGGGTGGCGAAGCTGTGTCGCAGTCCGTGCGGACTGATCTTGCCCGGGTCGATACCGGCCACCGCCGCGCTGGCTTTCACCAAGGACCAGAACTGCTGTCGGTTCAAGGGTGTACGGTCCACATCGACGAACAGCGGCACCTGCCCCGCCACCGTAGCCGCAACGGCCTTGCCGCCGGTAAGCAGCGGCCGCGAGCTCGCCAGATAGCGCTCCAACCAGTACTGCGATTCTTCGCCCAGCGGAACCAGGCGCTCCTTGCTGCCCTTGCCGGTTACCCGCAGCACGCCCTGGCGCAGGTTGACCGCATTGGCCGGCAGGTTGACCAGCTCACTGACGCGCAGGCCGGCCGCGTACATCAGCTCCAACATGGCGCGATCACGCAGGCCGAGCGGGCTGTCCACATCCGGCGACGCCAACAATGCCTCGATCTGGCTTTCGGCAAGTGCCTTGGGCAGCGAGCGCGGCAGTTTGGGCGATTCCAGCAGCGCCGCCGGATCTTCGCTGCGCTCGCCACGCTTCAACGCTTGACCGAAGAAAGCGCGCAGCACCGACAGCAGGCGGGCATTGCTGCGCGCGGTCCAACCATGACGCGTGCGCCAGGCCAGGTAGTCGAACAGACCGGCACGATCAATCCCGGCCAGGCCGTCGCTGGGGCCGTCGCTCCAGCGCGACAACCCCTCCAGATCACGCCGATAGCTCTCCAGCGAAGCCCGCGCCAAGCCATTCTCGGCCCATATGGCATCCAGAAAACGCTGGATCACACGGTCATCGGCATCACGCAACGGCGGCAGTTGCTGCACCAGTTGACGGCGTTCGGCGGGAGTCAGGGACGCGGACATCGTCACAAGGATAAGCCCTGCACGAATGCCTGCCCATGCACGCGTGCGGCCACAAATCGTATGCTCGGCCCATGAGCACACCCGCCCTTGCCGAAACACCCCGCCCTTCCGCGCTGTTGCTGCGCCGCCTGGCCGCGCTGTTCTACGACCTGTGGCCGGTGCTGGCGCTGTGGATGCTGGTCTCGGCGCTGTTCACCATTGGCTACACCGTGGCCGGCCATGCCAGCCGCGACAACATCCACCCCTTCAGCGCGCTGCAATGGCTGTTGTGGCTGAGCTGCTGGCTGATTGCCGGGCTGTACGCCACCGAGAGCTGGAAGCGCGGCGGACAAACGCTGGGCATGCGCCCCTGGCGACTGCGCCTGCAGACCATGGACGGAAACGTGCCGAGCCGGCCACAGCTGTGGAAGCGCTACGCACTGGCCACGCTATCGCTGCTGCTGGCGGGCATCGGCTTCATCTGGGCACTGTTCGACCGCGACCGCCTGACCCTGCACGACCGCCTGAGCAACACAAGGCTGACGAAACTGTAGTGCCGAGCCATGCTCGGCTGGGGCTTTACCGCAAGACCTTCACCCGTAGTGCCGAGCCATGCTCGGCAGGGGCTTTACCGCAAGACCTTCACCCGTAGTGCCGAACCATGCTCGGCAGGGGCTCCACCGCTAAACCTTCACCC
>NZ_JBRREF010000056.1:0-32064 GCF_056760135.1 Stenotrophomonas sp. STEN023
CGTCCCCGCGCCCCCCCGCGCGCACGCCCCATCCCCCCTCCCCCCCCCCCCTCTCGGGCCCCCCCACTACAGGTACTGCGTCGAACCCTTTACTGCAGCAAAGACCGCAGCATCCACGCATATTTCTCATGGATCTGCAGGCGCTGGGTCAGCAGATCCTCGCTGGGGGCGTCGTCGGCGTCATCGGCCTGGTCCAGCACCTTGCGTGCGGTCCGGCAGACGGCTTCATTGCCGACCACCAGCTGGCGCACCATCTCGCGCCAATCGGCGCTGTCATTCAGGCCTGGCTCCTCGGCAATCGAGGTCAGCGCAGCGAACTCGCGATAGGAACCCGGCGCGTTGAAACCCAGCGCGCGGATGCGCTCGGCGATCTCGTCCAGGGCGTTCCACTGTTCGGTGTACTGGTCCATGAACATGTTGTGCAGCGAGTTGAACATCGACCCGGTGACGTTCCAATGGAAATTGTGGGTCTTCAGGTACAGCGTGTACGAATCGGCAAGGAAGTGTGACAGGCCGTCGGCGACCTTCTTGCGATCCGCGTCCTTGATCCCGATATCTACGGCAGGTGCCGAGGGTGCGGCGGCTGCCAGCTTTTTCTTGCCGATTTCCGTGTTGGAGACGGCTGCTGCTGCGGCCTGCTTCTTCTTGCCGGCTTCTGGTTTGCTGCTGTTCTTGGCCTTGGCCATGACGCTTTTCTCCTTGGCGGGTTGAATGGCTTCACAATAGCGCTCTGGGCACCATACCTGTATTTCAAGTTTTGACGTTGAACGATTGATGAGCACTATCGAAAATGACCTGTCCGCGCGCTTGCGCGCCGCCCGCCCCGCCATTGACGGGGCGATGAGCCGTGACCGTGGGCGCCTGTTGGGGCTGCTGTCGCGCTGGCAGGGCAAACCTGCGGACACGGCGGCCGAGCAGGCCTTCCAGCAGCAGTTGCAGCGCTCGCACACGCAGCGCCAGCAACGCGCTGCGCGGCCGATCGCCATCACTATGGACGAAGCGCTGCCAATCGCGCGTGAGGCCGAGCTGATAAGTGGCCTGATCCGGGCCCATCAGGTGGTGGTCATCGCCGGCGAAACCGGCTCCGGCAAGACCACCCAGCTGCCCAAGCTGTGCCTGGCCGCCGGTCGTGGCGAGGCGGGAATGATCGGCTGCACCCAGCCGCGCCGCATCTCCGCCCGCGCGGTGGCCGCGCGGGTGGCCGAGGAACTGCAGACCGAGCTGGGCACGGTGGTCGGCTACCAGGTGCGCTTTACCGACAAGGTCGGTGAGGACAGTCGCATCAAGTTCATGACCGACGGCATCCTGCTGGCCGAGATCGCCTCGGACCGCTGGCTGTCGCGCTACGACACCTTGATCATCGACGAGGCGCACGAACGCAGCCTCAACATCGACTTCCTGCTGGGCTACCTGAAGCAGCTGCTGCGCAAGCGCCCGGACCTGAAGTTGATCGTGACCTCGGCCACCATCGATACCGAGCGGTTCTCGCGCCATTTCGACAATGCGCCGGTGGTGAATGTCGAGGGTCGCACCTATCCGGTCGAAGTGCGCTACCGGCCGCTGGAAGAAATGGGCAAGAGCGCCGACAGCGCTGCCGCACCAGTGCGTGGCAAGCGTGTGGAAGCGGACAGCGAATCGGCGATGGATCCGGTTTCGGCGATTGTCGCTGCCGTCGATGAAATCACCCGCAGCGACGCGCGCGGTGATGTACTGATCTTCCTGCCCGGTGAACGCGAGATCCGCGATACCCACCAGGCCCTGGAACGCCGCAAATACCGCGAAACCGAAGTGCTGCCGCTGTACGCGCGCCTGTCGGCCAAGGACCAGGACCGGGTTTTCAATCCCGGCCCGAAGCGGCGCGTGGTGCTGACCACCAACGTCGCCGAAACCTCATTGACCGTGCCGCGCATCCGCTACGTGGTCGATCCTGGCTATGCCCGCGTCAAACGCTACAGCCCGCGGCAGAAGCTCGATCGCCTGCACATCGAGCCGGTCTCGCAGGCCAGCGCCAACCAGCGCAAGGGCCGCTGCGGTCGTATCTCCGAAGGCGTGTGCTACCGGCTGTATTCGGAGGCTGATTTCCTGAGCCGCCCGGAGTTCACCGATCCGGAGATCCGCCGCTCCTCGTTGTCCGGCGTAATCCTGCGCATGCTGCAGCTGGGCTTGGGCAAGATCGACGAGTTCCCGTTCCTGGAGGCACCGGACGAGCGCGCGGTGGCCGACGGCTGGCAGCAGCTGGCCGAGCTCGGCGCCATTGACGAGGCGCGCAAGCTCACCGACATCGGCCGGCAGATGTCACGCTTGCCGGTGGACGTGAAGCTGGCACGCATGCTGGTGGCCGCGCACAAGGGTGGTTGCCTGCGCGAGATGCTGGTGATCGCCTCCTTCCTCGGCATCCAGGACCCGCGCGAGCGGCCACCGGAAGCACGCGAGGCGGCTGACAACGCTCACGCTTTGTTTGCCGACGCACGCTCTGAATTCATCGGCATCCTGCGGCTGTGGAATGCCTACCGCGATGCCCACGAAGAGCTCACCCAGTCCAAGCTGCGTGATTGGTGCGGGCGCCACTTCCTCGGTTTCCTGCGCATGCGCGAATGGCGCGAGCTGCATCGCCAGCTGCGCCTGTTGTGCGAGGAGCTGGGCTGGTCGATGGGTGAGGACGAGAGCTTCGGCAAGGCGCTGTTGTCGGCGCCACCGGCCGTGCCTGCCGGGGGTGATGCAGAGGCAAAGCGCAAGGCGACGCGTGGCGAGCAGCACAAGGCTGCGCGGCTGGCCCGCGAGGGAGCAAAACCGGGGTCAGCGTCGGGTTTCCCTCGAACTTTTCCCGTAGCGGAAGCAACAATTGGGAAACCCGACGCTGACCCCGGTTTTGACTCCATCCCCGACAAAGTACGCATAGCGGCCTATCAGACCCTGCACCGTGCGGTGCTGGCTGGCCTGCCGACCCAGATTGGTCATCGCAGCGAGAAAGGCGACTTCCAGGCGCCGCGTCAGCGTCGCTTCCATCTGTTCCCGGGTTCGGCCCTGGCCAAGCGGCCACCGCCGTGGGTGCTCAGTGCCACGCTGCTGGACACGGCGCGCGTGTGGGGCATGACCAATGCCTCCATCGAGCCGGACTGGGTGATTGCCGAGCTGCCGCACCTGCTGGCGCGCAAGCACTTCGATCCACATTGGTCGCGTGCCCAGGGCCAGGTGCTGGCCTCGGAACAGATCAGTCTGTTCGGACTGGTGCTGGCACCGAAAAAGCCGGTGCATTACGGCAGGATCAATCCTGGCGAAGCCCACGACATCTTCGTGCGGCAGGCGCTGGTAACCGGCGAGATCAACACCCGCGCCGGTTTTGTCGCCGACAACATGAAGCTGCTGGAGCAGGCGCGCGAAGAAGAGGCCAAGCTGCGCCGTGCCGGCATCGTTGCCGATGAGGATTGGCAGGCGCGCTGGTACCTGGATCGGGTGCCGTCGCATATCCATTCAGCCAATCTGCTGGATGGCTGGTGGAAGGCTTTGCCGCCGGAACAACGCCGCAGCCTGCACTGGTCGCTGACCGATCTGTTGCCGGGCGAAGGCAGCGAGCAGGACCGCTATCCGAAGTATTTCCCGTTGGGCGATGCGCGCCTGGCCATGCACTACCGGTTTGAGCCGGGCAGCGAGGAGGACGGTGTCACCCTTGACGTGCCGCTGCACCTGCTCAACGCCTTGGACCCGGCGCGGCTGTCGTGGCTGGCGCCGGGCTTCGTCGCGGACAAGGCGTCGGCCTTGATCCGCAGCCTGCCCAAGGCGATGCGCCGCAATTATGTGCCGGCACCGGATTTCGGTCGCGCGTTCGCCGAAGCCTGGCCGCAGCCCTCTGCCGATGACATCCGCGGCGAGCTGGCGCGATTCCTGTCCAAGGCCACCGGTGCGATGGTTGCGGCCACCGATTTCGACGTGGATTCACTGGACCCGCACCTGCGCATGAACCTGCGTTTGTTCGAAGTGACGCAGGCCGTTGCAGGGCGCGGTAAAGCGCCTGTGTCCAGCGAGAAGAACGGCATGAAGTTGCTGGCAATGTCGCGCGATCTGGATACCTTGCGTGCCCGCTTTGGCGAACGCGCTGGCAGTGCTTTTGCCGCACGCGCTGGTGCGGCGCTGGCAGCTGAAGGTCTGCGCGAGTTCCCGGCCAGCGCCATTCCCGAGCAGGTGCCCGGCGAAGCCGGTGTACCAGCCTATCCGGCGTTGGTGGATACCGGCGATGCTGCCGCGCTGCGCATTTTCGCCGACAGGAATGAAGCTGCCTTGATGCATCCGCAAGGCGTTCGTCGTCTGCTCGAGATCTCCTTGGCCGACAAGCTCAAGCAGGCACGCAAGCAGCTGCCGGTGTCGCCCAAGACTGGCCTGTTGTATGCGGCCATCGAGTCACAGGAGCGGTTGCGTGGCGATCTGGTCGATGCGGCGGTGAACGCGGTATTGGCCGATGGATTGGACGCGATACGCACCCCGGAAGCCTTCCAGCAGCGCTGTGCAGACGCCGCCAAGCGTTTGTTCGGCGAGGCGATGGAGCGGCTCAAGCTGGCCGAAAGCATCCTCGGTTTGACCGGCGAGTTGAAGCCGCAGCTGGAGTCCCCGTTGATGGGCTGGGCACGCGGCAACCTGGACGATATGCAGGCGCAGCTGGCCGGTCTGGTGCATGCGGGCTTCCTGCGCGAGACGCCAGCCGATGCGCTGGCGCAGTTCCCGCGTTATCTCAAGGCGATGATCCTGCGTGCCGAACGCGCCAAGCGCGATCCACCGCGTGACCAGGCGCGCATGCTCGAACTCAAGCCCTTTGTCGATGCGTTGCAGGAAGCGCGTGTGCAGGGACTGGCACAGCGCCCACAGTGGGCGGCCTTGCGCTGGGATATCGAAGAGCTGCGGGTATCGTTGTTCGCCCAGGAACTGGGCTTCCGCTCCGGTATCTCAGCCAAGAAGCTGGCCCAGCGGGTAGCTGCGCTGCGCAGCTGAGGCCCGCTGCGCTCAGCGGCCGATTGCCGCCTCCGGGCGGTACTGCTGGACACAGGCGCGGCGGGCGGTGTTCATCTGCGTATGCGCATTGGCATGCTCGCGGCTGATGGCCTGGCGGAAGGTTGCCATCCGCTGCCGCAGCGCCTGGCTGCGCTGTGCGTCCGCTGCCTGCGCCAGCTGCTCATTGAGCATGCTCATCTGCTGCTGCAAGGTGCCGATGCGGTCGTTGGAAGAGCCATAGATGGATGCGGTGGCGTTGCTGATGCAACTGCGCTCGGCGTCCAGCGCCTCGGCGGCGGTGCGGCCGTTGCTCTCCGCCTGCACCGGCGGGGTGCCCGGCAACGCGGTTGCAGGCGGAGTTACTGCGCTGCCGGGTGCTGCCGGGTTGCTGGAGACAGGCTGCTCGCGCAGCTTCATCGGCTCGGCGCGGGCATCGCAGGGATGCTCGGAGTACATGGTCTCCCCGGACTTGCCCTTGCACTTGTAGACCTGTGCGGCAGCGGTGACCGGAAGCATCAGCAACAACAGTATCAGGACGAATACGCGCATGAAGGTGGCAGGCTCAAGGGGGCGGTGACAGGAAACGCCACTCCGGCCAGCGCGGCCGGGGCAGGGGGCTCACTTGGTGCGGCGGACCTTGGCGCGGGTATTGAGGCCGTCGATCTGCAGGTACCAAACGTTCATCAGGCCGGGGGTGATACGAACCGCAGGAGTCTGCTTGCGCACGCCGCTGACGCTGGTGTCATCGGTCTGTTCCCATATCTGGCCATTGTCCAGCGTGTATTCGCGGCCCTTGCTGAAGCCACGGAACTCACCTTCAAGGTTTGCCTGGATGGGCTCGTTGGAACCGAAACTGGAGAAGCCACGATGCTTGACGATCACTTCCTGGCGGCCTTCTTCGCGCGCCTGTTCCACTGACGCACTGGCAGCCTGGCTCAGCTTGCCCTGCAACCAGTCGTTGAGCGTGACCAGCTCTGCGGCGCTGAGCTTGTCCAGACCAGCAGCCTTGAACTCGGCAGCGGACATCTGCTGCTGTAGATCGCCCTGTACCACGCGCTGGGCGTGGGCATCGAGGAACGGGTAGGACGACAACGCGGTGGCGGCAAGCAGGACAGCGAGGCGGGGCAGCTTCATGAATATTGTTCCCAGAGAGGGTGGGCGCTAGTGTAGGGGCATCTGCCTGTAATTGAATGCTGTGAACAGTTCCCCCTCTCCCGGTCTGGATGCGTTGCTGCAGCGCGCCTCAACCCGTGCCCTGTCCGAGCCGCTACGGCAGGCCTTGCTGGCCTGCTGGCAGCAAGCGGACATGGATGTGTCGCCGCGCCTGCCATGGCCGGTACTCGCCGATACGCTGGATCTGCTGGCGCTGCTGTCCGCCGACGAGAGCGTGACTGTGGCAGCGCTGCTGTTCGATCTGCCGGGCCTGCGCGCGCGGCTGGGCGACCTGCCGCTGGGGCCGGGCGCTGCGGCGGTGAACGGGTTGCTGGACGGGCAGGAAGCTGCCGACCAGGTATGGGCACTGCATGCCGGGCGTGATGCCGGCCGTAACAGCGAAGGCCTGCGACGCCTGCTGCTGGCGATCATCCACGATCTGCGGGTGGTGCCGATCCTGCTGTCGCGGCAGCTGGCCTGCATGCGTGCGGCCGACAAGCTGCACGCCGAAGAACGCCGCGCGCTGGCCCAGTTGACCCGTGACATCCACGCCCCATTGGCCAACCGGCTGGGCATCTGGCAGCTGAAGTGGGAGCTGGAGGATCTGGCGTTCCGCTTCCTGGACCCGGACACCTACCGCCACATCGCCCGCGAGGTGGACGAAACCCGCATCGCCCGCGAGCGCTACGTGGAGGCAGTGAAGAAGAAGCTGTCGGCGGCCCTGGCCGAGCAGGGCATCCGCGGCGAAGTCAGCGGTCGACCCAAGCACATCTACAGCATCTGGCGAAAAATGCAGAAAAAGCAGCTGGCCTTCGAGCAGCTGTACGACCTGCGCGCGGTGCGGGTGATGGTCGAGGACGTTGGCGCCTGTTATGCCACGCTGGGCGTGGTGCATGCGCTGTGGACGCCGATTCCCAGCGAGTTCGACGATTACATCGCGCGGCCCAAGGCCAATGACTACCGCTCGCTGCACACGGCGGTGATCGGCCCGGAAGGGCGCACCATCGAAGTGCAGATCCGCACCCACGACATGCATGCGCAGGCCGAGTTGGGCGTGGCCGCGCACTGGAAGTACAAGGAAGGCGGCAAGGGCGCCGAGAAGTCCTTCGACCGCAAGATCACCTGGATGCGGCAGCTGCTGGAGCAGGCGCAGGACCCGGGTAGTCCGGATGACCTGGCCGGCGCACTGGATGCCGAGCTGATCGAGGACCGGATCTACGCACTCAGTCCCAAGGGCGAGGTGATGGATCTGCCCGCCGGTGCCACTCCGTTGGACTTTGCCTACCATGTGCACACCATGGTCGGGCACCGCTGCCGCGGGGCCAAGGTCAATGGTCGCATCGTGCCGCTGACCTACCACCTGCGCAGCGGCGACCGGGTCGAGATCCTCACCGGCAAGGAGGCTGATCCACGCCGTGACTGGCTGCTGCAGTCCAATGGCTTTCTGGCCAGCGGGCGTTCGCGCGAAAAGGTGCGCAACTGGTTCCACAAACTGGACCGTGCCCGCAACGTGCAGGCCGGCCGCGAACTGCTGGACCGCGAACTGAAGCGGCTGGGCCTGCAGCATTCGGATCTGATGGTGGCGGCGCGCAAATTCCACGCCGACAGCGTCGACGATCTGTACATTCAGGTTGCGCTGGGCGATACCGGCCCCAACCAGGTCAGCCGCGCACTGCTGGAGGCCGAGAAGGCCGCTTCGCAACCTGCGGCGCCGGCCTTGCCAAGGCCAACCGCACGCCGCGGCAGCATCGGCAAGTCCGATTTCACCGTGCAGGGCGTTGGTAATCTGTTGGTGCAGCTGGCACGTTGCTGCCAGCCGGTGGCCGGCGAGCCGATCACCGGCTATCTGACCCGCACCCGTGGCGTGACCGTGCACCGCATGGACTGCGTATCGCTGGCACGCTTGTCGGCCGCACACCCGGAGCGGGTACTTCCGGTGGAGTGGGGCAGGACCGGCTCCGGCTACGAGGTGGATGTGATGGTGCGCGCGGTGGACCGGCGCTGGCTGTTGAAGGACATCACCAACCTGATCGCGCAGGAAGATGCCTATGTGCTGGAGATCAACAGCGACAACCTGCGCGAAAGTGGACGCGTGCAACTGCGCCTGCGGCTGAAGGTGAGCGACTACGGCCAGTTGTCCACCCTGCTCGGAAAACTCGACGCCTTGCCCGGCGTAGACGATGCACGAAGGCTGGGATAGGTAAGCTTGGCGCATGGAGAACTGGCGTCAGCGCGGCCAACAGGGATTGGAGACATTCGGCGACAAGCTGCGGCTGTACGGGCGCTGGTGGGTGGCGCGTGGCTGGAACAGCCCGCGCGCCTGGCGCTCCATCGCCATTGGTGTGGCTGCATTGGCGCTGGTATTGGCGCTGTTCCGGCAGCCGCTGGCGGACTGGTTGTGGCCGGAAACCAAGATCCAGAAACTGCTCGATGACGGCCGCCAGGCGCTGCGCGATGGGCGTTTGAGCACTGCCGATGGGCGCGGCGCGCGCGAATTGTTCGAGGCCGCCGCCGCGCTGGACCCGGACCGCAGCGATATCCGCAACGGCTTGGCGCAAACCGCACAGGCGGCACTGGCGCAGGCACGCAGGGAGTTGGCGGCCGGTGATCGGGACGCAGCCATGGCCAGCCTGACATTGGCCCGACAGCTGCAGGCACCGTCGGCAGATATCGAACCACTTGCGGCCAAGCTGCAACAGGCGGCAAGCGAACAGGACGGCGTCGAGCAGTTGTTGCAGCTGGCCGAGGCGGCGCAGGCGCAGGGGCGGCTGGATGAAGCGCCCGATGCAGCATTGCCGCTGTATCAGCGGGTATTGGCGCTGCAGCCGGACAAGATGCAGGCGCTGGAAGGGCGCGATGAAGTGCTGTCCGATCTGCTGACCCAAGCCACGCGCTCGGCGGACCGCGGCGATCTGGCTGCGGCAGCGGTCTTGTTGCAGCGGGTGGAGCGCTACGACGCCGGTCACGCCAATCTGCCTGCGGTCAAGGCGGTGATGAATGCAGCGCTGGAGCAGCGCCGGCAGCAAGGCGAGCGCGATCTGCAACGTGGACGACTGCAGCGTGCGGCAACCGCGTTCCAGCAGGTGTTGGCAGCCGGCGAAGACCCCGCGGCACGCCAGGGCCTGCAGCGCATCGCCCATGCGCAGGTACAGGAAGCCGTGCGCCTGGCGGCGGATTTCCAGTTCGAGCCCGCCGAGCAGGCCTTGCAGCACGCGCGCGAACTGGCGCCGGACAGCGCCGAACTCGCGTCCGCGGAACAGGTCGTGCAGCGCGCGCGGCAGGCTCGGCAATCGATGGAGGCACCGGGCAGCGGTGCCGAGCGCGAGCGCCGCCTGAAGATCCTGCTCAAGCAACTGGACGAGGCTGAGGCGCGCCAGCAGTGGCTGCTGCCACCAGGCAGCAGCGCCTACGATCGTTTCAAGGCGGCGCAGGCACTGGCACCGCAGGATGCGCGGGTCAAACGCGCGGCGGCACGCATTCTGCCTGCTGCACGCAGCTGCCTGGAGGACAATCTTCGCGGCAACCGCCTGCGCGCCGCGCGCACGTGTCTGGACGCCTGGCAGGCATTGGCCCCGACCGACCCGGCATTGGCCCCGGCGCGGCGACGTCTGGCCCAACGCTGGATAGCGGTGGGTAGCGAACGTCTGGGTGGCGGTGATACCGCATTCGCACAGCAGGCGCTGGCGCAGGCGCAGCAGATCGATCCGGCTACGCCGGAAATCGCCGGTTTCAACGAGCGCGTGCGCAACGCGTTGCGTTGAAGTCGTGTAGCGCCGAGCCATGCTCGGCTGAAGCTTTCCCGCCACAGCCCCAGCACAGCATGGCTGCGCTCTACAGGCGAGACCGGCGGCTGCAGGAATCCGCTGAAACCCGCTGGATATTGCCGGGGGTCCCCCAGCAAAATCACCCGCTGCACCACCTGACGCGCCGCTTCAGTGCAGCGTTGCCACGGCAACACTGAAACGCTGGCTGCCCGATTGAAGTCGGCTCAGGGGATGCGTGAGCGTAACGATGCCGGGCGATAATACTGCGAGTGGCCTGGGATGGATTGTCGGCGTCAAAGCCCCATCCTTGGCTACAATTTGGGCTTACCTATTCCGGATGAACCCCATGCCCGTTGAAACGGATGCTGGCAGCGGTGCGGGCAGCGCGGGTGTGGTGCTATGTACCTACAACGGCGCCAACTATCTGCCCCAGCAACTGAACAGTATTCTTGCCCAAAGCGTTCGCGTGGATGAGGTCATCATCTCCGATGATGCCTCCAGTGATTCCACGGTTGAGATGCTGAGTGCCTTCGCAGCGCGTGCTCGCGCTATGGGAATTCGTGTTGAACTGTTGTTGCGCACGGAAAACGTGGGGTTTGTTCGAAACTTCTCTGAAGCGCTCAGTCTGAGTGCGGCAGATCTGGTGTTTCCATGTGATCAGGACGATGTCTGGCATGAACGGCGCGTTGAGGTTTTCCTTGAACGCTTTGCCGCTGATCCCAGCGTGATGTTGTTGCACGGCAACGCGCAATTGGTGGATGCCAACGGTGCTGCGCTCGGGGAAACACTCGTCGGTGCACTCCGTATTCATCGCGCCGAACTGGCGCTGGAGTCCACCGTCATGCCATTGGATGCATTGCTGGTGCGCAATCTGGTGACCGGTGCAACCGCTGCGGTGCGCAGGCCGGTCATCGAGCACGGTTTGCCGATTGCGGCAGGATGGGTCCACGATGAGTGGCTGGCGGTGGTGGCGGCGGTACATGGGCAGATCGGTTTCGTAACCGAACCGATGGTCGACTACCGGCAACACGGTAGAAACCAGATTGGTGCAAAGCGCGAGTCCTTTGTGCAGCGACTACGCCGTTTGGAGCTCTTTGCTGCGCCAGCACGGCAGCGTGCCGTGCTCAGATATGCGGCGCTGATTGAACTCGTCCATGCAAGGCAACTGCGCTTGGCACCGACCTCATTGTCCGGGTGTGGCGCACTGTGCTGGAGAATCACCTGGTCGCGCCTACGGATGTACCGCCGGCACGATGTCAGCTGGCGCTGGATTGCCTACGATGTGCCCAACATGTTGGTGAGGGTCGCCAGCGTTTGCCTGGCAGGTGGTGGAGTGTCCGCGCTTTGGGCTGGGGTTCGTGGCGGATGGGTGGGCTGGCGGGGCGCCAGGTAGCGGCGGTCGGCGTTTGGCGCGGGTTACGTTGCGTCAGGATGGCTGCGCTAAACTGCGGCGGTACTCACTTGATGCCTCCCTGTGCCACGACGCCACGATTCCGACCAGTTCGACGACGATACCGACGGCAGCAGCCCTGTGTGGCGTAGCCGCTTGATCACCTGGGGACTGGCCGCAGCCGCATTGGGGCTGGGCTTCATGATCCCCTATACGCTGTACCTGAACAGCCAGGTCACGCAGCGTTTTGGTGAACTGCGTTGGCAGATCCCGACCCGCGTATATGCCCGCCCGCTGGTGCTCAGCCCGGGCACGGCGATGAACGCCAATACGTTGAAGACCGAGTTGGCGGCCTCTGGCTACCGTGATGACGGCACCGGCAATAGTCCCGGCACCTATAAGGCGCAGGGCGGCAGCTTCACCATTTCCAGCCGCGGCTACGTCGATGTGGACGGTAATGTCGCGGCCAGGAAAGTGGATGTCGTGGTCTCCGGTGGGCAGGTGGCTTCCTTGCGCGAGGCCGGCAGCCGCAAGGCGCTGAAGGCTGCGCGATTGGATCCGGCGCGTATTGCCACCCTGTACGGCCAGAAGCAGGAAGAGCGCCGGCTGGTGCGGGTACGCGAAGTGCCCGAACTGCTGGTCACCGGCCTGCAGGCGGTGGAGGACAAGGACTTTGCCCGTCATCACGGCATCGACCTGAGCGGAATCGCGCGTGCGGTGTGGGTGACCATCCGTAGCGGTGGCGAGACCAGGCAGGGCGCCAGCACCTTGACCCAGCAGCTGGCCCGCAGCGGCCTGCTCGGCATCGGCAAGGAACAGACCATCACCCGCAAGTTCAACGAGGTGCTGTACGCGCTGATCATGGAGGCGCGCTACGACAAAGCCACCATCCTCGAGGCCTACCTCAACCAGGTCTACCTGGGCCAGCGCGGCAAGCAGGCCATCCACGGGGTGTCGGCCGGTGCCGAATTCTGGTTTGGTCGTGATCTCAATTCGCTGAGCAGCGAGCAGATCGCGTTGCTGATCGGTCTGGTCAAAGGCCCTTCGTTCTACGACCCGCGCCGCAACCCTGAGAACGCGCTGGACCGCCGCAACTTCGTGCTGGGCAAGCTGCGCGAGAACAACCTGATCGACGACGCCGAGTACCAACGCGCGGTCAAGGCACCGTTGGGCGTGTCCAAGAACGCCGGTATTGCCGCGGCCAATCGTTTCCCGGCCTATGTTGATCTGGTACGTCGCCAGTTGGGCAATGATTACCCGGAGAACGTGCTGCAGGGCGCCGGTCTGAATGTCTTCACCGGCATGTCGCCGTCGGCCCAGGCCTATGCCGAGGGCGCGGTGGCGCACACCATCAAGGCACTGGAAAACAAGCGTCGCCCGGAGCTGCAGACCGGTCTGGTGGTGACCGACGTACACAACGGCGACGTGCTGGCCGTGGTCGGCAGCCGTGATGTGTCCGAGCCTGGCTTCAATCGCGCCATCGAGGCGCAACGGCCGGTCGGGTCGCTGCTCAAGCCCTTTGTCTATCTATTGGCGCTTGCCCAGCCGGATCGTTTCTCGCTGGCCAGTTGGGTGGACGACTCACCGGTCACCGTCAAGCTCAGCCGTGGCCGCAACTGGACGCCTGGCAATGCCGACAACCGCAGCCATGGCACGGTGCGCTTGATCGATGCCTTGGCCCGCTCCTATAACCAGGCCACGGTGCGGGTTGGCATGCAGGTCGGGCCGGAGCGGCTGACCCAGTTGATCAACGTGCTCGCCGGGCTCAAGGCTGAGTCCAATCCGTCGGTGATCCTAGGTTCCACCGACCAGAGCCCGTATGGCATGGCCCAGCTGTATCAGTTCCTTGCTTCCGGTGGCGAGATCCAGCCGCTGCATGCGGTGCGTGGCGTGGTCGATGCGCAGGGCAAGTTGCTCAAGCGCTATGACAAGAGCCCGGCACCGGCACAGGAAGGCGATTCGATTGCCGCCAACCTGATCAGCGTCGGCCTGCAACAAGTGGTCTCCAGCGGCACCGCTTCGGGTTTGAACGCCGATGGTCTGTCGCGGCTGCAGGCGGCTGGCAAGACCGGTACCTCCAACGACGGCCGTGACAGCTGGTATGCCGGTTATACCGGCGACCATCTGGCGGTGATCTGGATGGGTAACGACCAGAACGAGCAGACCGGTCTGTTTGGTGCTTCCGGCGCGATGCGGGTGTGGTCGGGCATCTTCCGCAACCTGCCGAGCAAGGCCTTGCATGTGAACAACAAGGGCCTGGATTGGCAGTACGTGGAAGCGGCCGGCAGCAATGCCACCGACGAATCCTGCCCGGGCGCGCGTCGTTTCCCGTTCGTGGTGGGTTACGCGCCGCAGTACGTGCCCTGTGCCTTGCCGGCGGAAGTGCCGCTGGAAGAAGGTGCCGAGGGCGCGCAGGAGCAGTCCGGTGGCGGTTGGCGTGGCTGGCTGGGCTTGGACCGCAAGGAAGCTGAACCGGCTGCGGCCCCCGCGGCACAGACGCCTGCGCGATAATCCAAAGCATGAATACCAAGTCTTTGATCCGCTACTCGCTGCTTGCCGCCGCAGCGTCCCTGTCACTTGCAGGTTGCGTCAGCGCACCACCGGCGGCGAAGCCGACGGTGGTCGACAACACCACCCCGGCCCAGCGTCTGGCCGCGGTGGATGCCATCGCCGGTGTCGACGACACCGAACTGACGGTACAGCCGCTGCGCGATGCGCAGGTCGACGATCTGCGCCAGACCGCGATCGCCAAGCGCAAGGCCGGCGATCTGGCCGGCGCGGCGGAAGCTCTGAACGAAGCACTGCTGCAGGTAAGCGATGACCCCGGCATCCTGCAGGAGCGCGCCGATATCGCCCTGCTGCAGGCCGATTGGCAGCGCGCCGAGACCCTGTCCAAGAAGGCCTTGGATCTGGGTTCGCGCACCGGCCCGCTGTGCCGTCGCCACTGGGCCACCATCGAACAATCGCGTCTGGCCCGTGCCGAAAAAGAGAATGCCGCCTCCGCGCATGCGCAGATCGAAGGCTGCACGGTGCCGGGGATCAAGCGCTTTTGATTTGTGCCTGGAATCGGGAGTTGGGAATAGGGAGTTGAACAGCCTGATCGCTGGGCGAAGGTGGACTCCGCCGTTGCCATGGCGCGATCAACGTTCCGAATGCGGTTTATCCCTATTCCCCATTCGCGATTCACCATTCCCAACGCTCAAGCCATGTCCTCCCTAGTCACCGCCAGCTGCGAAGCACTCAGTGAAGGTGGCGCGCTCGCGCGTCAGCTCGATGCTTTCGTGCCGCGGCCTGCCCAGCTGCGCCTGACCGGGGCCATCGCCGAGACCTTCCAGCAGCGTGACGTGTTGCTGGCCGAAGCCGGTACCGGCACCGGCAAGACCTACGCCTATCTGGTGCCAGCCTTGCTGTCCGGTTTGAAGACCATTGTCTCCACCGGTACCCGTGCGCTGCAGGACCAGCTCTACCATCGCGATCTGCCGCGCGTGCGCGCCGCATTGGGCGTTGGTCATCGCGCCGCCTTGTTGAAGGGGCGGGCGAACTATCTATGTCGCTATCGGCTGGATCAGGCCCGCGGCGAGCCGCGCTTCACTTCGACCGAGCAGGTGGCGCAGTTCCAACGCATCCTTACCTGGTCCGGCCGCACCCAATACGGTGACATGGCCGAGCTGGATGGGCTGGCCGATGACTCGCCCTTGCTGCCGATGGTCACCTCGACGGTGGACAACTGCCTGGGCACCGATTGCCCGTTCTGGGGCGATTGCTTCGTGGTGCAGGCCCGGCAGCGCGCGCAGGAAGCGGACCTGGTGGTGGTCAATCACCATCTATTGCTGGCCGATCTGGCGTTGAAACAGGAAGGCTTCGGCGAAATCCTGCCCGGCGCGCAGGCCTTCGTCATCGACGAGGCACACCAGTTGCCAGAGCTGGCCGCCAATTTCTTCGGCGAAGGTTTTGGCATGCGCCCGTGGCAGGAACTGGCGCGTGACTGCCTGGCCGAATGCCGCAGCGTTGCCGGCGCGCAGGCGACCCTGCAGCAGCCTGTGGCGACGCTGGAACTTGCGCTGCGCGAACTGCGCGAGGCGATGGAGAAACTGCCGCAACGTGGCACCCGCTGGCGTGCCCTGGCGGTGCCAGCAGTGGCGGAGGGCTTTGATGCAGTCGCCGGCGCAATGGCGCAGTTGCGCGATGCATTGGGTTTTGTGCGCGAAGCCTCGCCCGGACTGGATGCCTGCCATGCGCGCGCGCTGGAAGGTGTGTCGCGGTTGTCGCGCTGGTTGGATGACGGCGACAGCGCTGCGGTCGACGAGTGGGATATCGATGAGGTTGTGGTCGCGGCGGAAGAGGGTGCCGCGCCGGCGGCCAGCGATTCGCTGTTCCCCGTCGATGATGGCAACGATGTGCTGTGGTACGAGCTGACGCCGCGCGGCTTCCGTTGCCAGCGCACGCCGATGGACGTGTCCGGTCCGTTGCGTGAGCACCGCCTGCGTTCGATGGCGGCCTGGGTATTCACCTCGGCCACGCTGACCGTCGATGGCGGCTTCGAGCACCTGTCCAAACGCCTGGGCCTGGATGATCCCGATACGCTGGTCCAGCCCAGCCCCTTCGATTGGCAGCAGCAGGCGCTGTGCTATCTGCCGCAGCAGCTGCCCGATCCGGCCGCGCGCGGTTATGGCGCGGCTTTGATTGCGACCTTGCGGCCGGTCCTGGAGGCCTCACAAGGCAGGGCCTTCCTGTTGTTTGCCTCGCACCGCGCGCTGCGCGAGGCCGCCGATGCGCTGCGGGGCGGCCCTTGGCCTTTGTTCGTGCAGGGCGAGGCGCCGCGCGCCAGCCTGCTGCAACGCTTTCGCGAGTCGGGCAATGGCGTGCTGTTGGGCGCAGCCAGCTTCCGTGAAGGCGTGGACGTGGTTGGCGATGCGCTGAGCGTGGTGGTGATCGACAAGCTGCCGTTCGCTGCCCCCGATGATCCTGTGTTCGAAGCGCGGCTGGATGCGATCCGACGCCAGGGCGGCAATCCGTTCCGCGATGAGCAGCTGCCGCAGGCGGTGATCGCGCTCAAGCAGGGCGTAGGCCGGCTGATCCGCAGTGAGACCGACCGCGGCGTGCTGGTGCTGTGCGACCCGCGGCTGCTGTCGCGCGGCTACGGCCGCATCTTCCTGGATTCCCTGCCGCCGTTCCGCCGTACCCGCGCGTTGGCCGATGTGCAGGCCTTCTTTGCGCGACAATGGGCGCCGGAGGCGGATTCCGCCAGCGCGACGGCCTCGGCCGACGCTGGTTCCGAAGCGCCGCCGTTCTCCCTTTCCTGATGTGATGCCATGAAGCTGCTTGCCTTTGAAACCGCCACCGAAGCCTGTTCCGTCGCCCTGTATGTGGATGGGCAGGTATTGGAACGGTTTGAAGTAGCGCCGCGCCGGCATGCCGAGTTGAGCCTGCCGTGGGCCGAGCAGCTGCTGGCTGAAGCCGGCGTCGCCCGGAGCGAGTTGGATGCGATCGCGCTGAGCCGCGGACCGGGTGCTTTCACCGGCGTGCGCTTGGCGATTGCGATCGCGCAGGGCATTGCCTTGGCGCTGGACCGGCCCTTGCTGCCGGTATCGACCCTGCAGACGCTGGCGCTGCGTGCGCCAGCTGATGCGCCACGCGTGCTGGCCTGCATCGATGCACGTATGGGAGAGTTGTATGCGGCGCGTTATCTGCGTGCTGCCGATGGCGAGCTGCAGTTGCAGGAGCGTGAGTTGCTGGTCGCGCCGGAGGCCGTGCAGCTGCCAGCCGATGACAGCGTCTGGGCCGGTGTTGGTACCGGCTTCGCAGCGGGCGAGGGCGTGTTGAGTGCGCGCTTGCAGTCGCGTCTAAGCAGCGTGGATGCGCAGGCCCTGCCCAGTGCCGCCGACGTGCTGAAGATTGCCGTGCCGGCGATGCTGCGCGGCGAAGCCATCGCCCCGGAGCTGGTGCAGCCGGCCTACCTGCGCGACAACGTCGCGCTGACCCTGATCGAACAACAGGCGCTGCGCGATTCCAAGCGCTGAAGCAGTCGGATGTGATGGTTGTGGAAGCGGCGTAAGCCGCGAAGCTCACGCATCATCAGATGGAGATCAGTTTGGTGGCTCGGCCATTGCCAGCTTCGCGGCTTATGCCGCTGCCACAAAACCAAAATACAGGACTGGTCGCTCAGCGATCGTCGTGCAACTGCCCACCGGGCAGGAACATCCAGGTGCGGGTGACCTGCAGGATGTCGATGTCGTCCTTGGTCTCGGGTAGTGCCGGGAACGGCTGCGCCTGCTCGATCACGCGCAGGGCGGTGGCATCCAGCAAGGGCACGCCGCTGCTGCGCAGCACGCGGCTGCTCTCCACGCTGCCGTCGCGGCGCACGCCGACGGTGATCACCACCTGGCCGGCCAGCCGGCGCTGGCGTGCTTCATCCGGGTAATTCAGGTTGCCGACGCGCTCGGCGCGGTCTACCCAGGCGCGCAGGTAGTTGGCATAGGCGTATTCGCGGGTGCTGGCGGAGACGAACTTGCGGTTGGGCCGCTTGGCGTACTGCTCCGAACGCAGGTGCACTTCGGCTGCCAGCCGTGCCATCTCCGCATCGCGCTGCTCACGTGCGTTCATCGGTGCATTGGCGTCGGGGCGGTCCGGCAGCGGTTGGGTCTGCGCGCTCGCAACCGCGTCCTTGCCCTGGGTGCTGGTGATGACGCGTGCCTGCGGCGGTGGCGGTGTTGCCGTGCTTTGCGCCTGCAGTGGCACCGGCGCCAGGCCGTTCTGCAGCTGCGGCACGATGCCGGCCTGCGCATCGCGCGGACGTTGCGCCTTGTCGTGGTCACCGCCGCCCTGCTGGTTGGCCTGGGCGAGGAAATCAGCCTGCTTGGGCGTGAGTGGCGTACTGGTCTGGCTGAAGATCACGTCCAGCGTCGGCACCAACGGTGCTTTGTCGCTCACCGCGAAGCCCACCCCGAGGATCAGCAGGCCATGCACCAGCGTGGACAGCACCAGGGTGGCGGTCAGGCGTTGCTGCTCGGTGACCCGCGGTGCCGCGGGCAGGACGTCAGGCTGCGAATACATCAGGCCAGATCAGCCTCGATCGCATCGAACAGCTGACCGGCAATGTTCAGGCCGAACTGGGCATCCAGCTCGCGCACGCAGGTGGGGCTGGTGACGTTGACCTCGGTCAGGTAGTCACCGATCACGTCCAGGCCGACGAAGCGCATGCCGCGACGCTTCATCTCCGGGCCGACCTGGGCGGCGATCCAGCGGTCACGCTCGCTCAGCGGACGGCCTTCACCGCGGCCGCCGGCGGCCAGGTTGCCGCGGAACTCGTCGCCCTGCGGGATTCGCGCCAGGCAGTAGTCCACCGGTACGCCGTCGATCAGCAGGATGCGCTTGTCGCCAGCGCTGATGTCCGGGATGAAGCGCTGCGCCAGGGCCAGGTGTTGGCCACCCTCGGTCAGCGTCTCCAGGATCACGTTGAGATTGGGGTCGCCGGTGCCACTGCGGAAGATCGAGCGCCCACCCATGCCGTCCAGCGGCTTCAGCACAGCCTGGCCGTGCTCGAGCACGAAGGCCTTCAGTTCGCGGGCGTTGCGGCTGACCAGGGTCGGCGGGCAGCACTGCGGGAACAGCAGCGCGGCGAGCTTCTCATTGAAGTCGCGCAGGCCCTGCGGGTCGTTGACCACGATGGCGCCGGCCTGCTGGGCGACGCTGAGGATGTGGGTGTCGTACAGGTACTCGCCGTCGAACGGCGGGTCCTTGCGCATCAGCACGATCTGGCCCGGGCCGAACGCCAGCGGGGCGAACTCGCCCAGGCTGAACCAGCCGGCCTTGTCGTCGCGCACCTGCAGCGGGGCAACCTCGGCCTGGGCCTGGCCACCGTGCAGGGACAGCCCGCCGGGGCGCACGTAGTGCAGCCGATGCCCGCGGCGCTGGGCTTCCAGCAGCATGGCAAAGGTGGTGTCCTTGGCGATCTTGATGTCGGCGATGGGGTCCATCACCACGATGACGTCTAAAGGCATGACTTGAATCCAGCAGATCTGGTCGACGATGTTAGCCGTTCGGGGCGGGGCCGCACAGCGCGGAAAGCGGAACGCTGAGGCTGAATGGTGCTGCGCTTTTATTGAGAAGTGCATCACATTACATTGAGGATCAGCCAAGTCCTGTCGGCATCGCTTGACAGTTCGCGGCTGGGCTGGGATATAGATGCGCTTTCGCGGCAATATCGCATTCGATATCGGTCGCGCGTTCGGGGAAGAACTAATGGTTGAAAACATGGCTGCGGGTGGGGAACTCGCAGGGCTGAAGGTGATGGTCATCGATGATTCGAAGACCATCCGACGTACGGCTGAAACGCTGCTCAAACGTGAAGGTTGTGAGGTCGTGACCGCCACTGACGGTTTCGAGGCGCTGGCCAAGATCGCCGACCAGCAACCGCAGATCATTTTCGTCGACATCATGATGCCGCGTCTGGATGGCTATCAGACCTGCGCCTTGATCAAGGGCAACCAGCTCTTCAAGTCGACACCGGTGATCATGTTGTCATCCAAGGATGGCCTGTTCGACAAAGCCCGTGGCCGCATCGTCGGTTCCGAGCAATACCTCACCAAGCCATTTACCCGCGACGAACTACTAGGTGCCATCCGCACATACGTCAACGCCTGACCAGGGGGTAAGGCAGAAATGGCTCGAATTCTTTTGATCGAGGACTCACCGACCGACAGGGCGGTGTTTACACAATGGTTGCTCAAGGCTGGGCATGAGGTGTTGTCAGCTGACAACGCCGAGGACGGCCTGCAGATTGCCCGTGAGCAAGGGCCGCAGCTGGTGCTGATGGACGTGGTGTTGCCGGGGATGAGTGGTTTCCAGGCTACCCGCGCGCTGTCGCGTGACGAGGCCACCCGTGCCATCCCGGTGCTGATTGTCAGCACCAAGGGCATGGAGACCGACAAGGCCTGGGGCATGCGCCAAGGCGCCAGCGATTACATCGTCAAGCCGCCGCGCGAGGATGATCTGATCGCGCGGATCAACAAACTGGTGGGTTGATGCGTTCTCCATTCGACATCCTTGAAGCCTACGAACGCCGCAGTCTGGCGCACGCGGTACAGCTGCCTGAGCGCAGCTTTTCGCAGGATGTCTGGCGTGGCGTGGGTTACCGCGTCGGCAGCCGGCATCTGGTCTCGGACTTCCGCGAAGTCGTGGAAATCGTGCCGATGCCGCCGGTCACGCCGGTTCCCGGCGCACAGGCATGGTTGCTGGGCGTGGGCAACCTGCGCGGCAATCTTTTCCCGGTGGTGGACCTGAAGAACTTCCTGGAAGGTGAGCGTACGGCGCCGCAGGAAGGTCAGCGTGTGTTGATCATGCGCCAGAGCGGCGGCGACGTTGCCCTGGTGATCGACGAGCTGTATGGCCAGCGCAGCTTCGAGGCGCCGATGCAGGTGCCGGCCGGTGATATCGCCCAGGGCCGCTATGCGCACTTCGTCGAGCGTGCCTTCCATGATGAAGGCCGCGACTGGGGCGTGTTCTCGCTGTCGCTGCTTTCCCGCACTCCTGAATTCCGGCAAGCGGCCGCCTGATCGGCGCGCTTGCCTCTTCGTATTGAGACCGAGGTCGAACGATGAGTACTGCTCCTGAAGCCGCCAAGGCTGGCAAGCTTGGCAACGTAAGCACCAACTTCTGGTTGGGCTTGTTGGTGCTCTCGATGGTGGTGTTCGGTGCCAACACCGGCGTGGCCACCTGGCAGGGCAGTCGTCTGGCCGGCGCCAGTACCGGTGCCGCCGATCTGCAGGTGTTGTCACAGCAGCTGGCCAACCAGGGCCGTGAAGCCGTGGCCGGTAGCCGCGAAAGCTACGCAGCGTTCAAGGACACGCGCAGCAAGGTGGAAAGTACGGTCAGCGAGTTGCAGGGACGTTACGGCAACGAGACCGGCGTGTCCGGCCCACTGAGCGCGCTGGTGGATACCTGGAAGCCGCTGTCCAAGAACGCCGAGCAGATCGTTGCCTCCGAGCCGGCGGTACTGGCCCTGGCCGGTAACGCTGACGCCTTCGTCGGCGCGGTGCCGCAGCTGCAGGCGCAGTTGAACGAAGTGGTGCGTGCGATGACCGCCGGTGGCGCCCAGTCCTCGCAGGTCTACAACGGCCTGCAGCAGGTCGTTGTGGTGGGCACCATGGCCCGTCGCGTGACCGAAATCCGCGCGGGCGGTGCCGGCGCAAGCGGCGCTGGCGATGCGCTGGCACGCGATATGGTGGTGTTCACCCAGGTGCTGGAAGGCCTGCGCAACGGCAATGATGAAATGGGTATCGCCGCCGTACGCAATGCCAATGCACAGGTTGCGCTGGAACAATCGGCCAACCAGTGGGCGAAGATGAAGAAGGACGCCGACGCCATTCTGGCCAGCTCGCGCAACCTGTTCGCCGCACAGTCCTCGGCAGCCGCACTGGCGACCGGCTCGGACAAGATGCTGGAAAGCAGCCGCAAGCTGTTCGATGCGTTCTCGGCCTTCGGCTCGGCCCGCGACACCCGCATCTTCCCGAACTTCTGGTGGAGCGTGATCTTCGGCGGCCTGTCGGTGCTGTCGATCATCGGCTTCGTGTGGAGCACGGTGCGCACACGTTCGCGTGAGCAGGACGTGCGTTACCAGACCCAGGTGGAATTCAACAGCCGCAACCAGCAGGCGATTATGCGTCTGCTGGACGAAATCAGCTCGCTCGGTGAAGGTGACCTGACGGTAAAGGCCTCGGTGACCGAGGACATGACCGGCGCCATCGCCGACGCTATCAACTACGCCGTGGACGAACTGCGCCACCTGGTGACCACCATCAACGACATCTCCTCGAAGGTGGCGGTGTCGGCACAGGAAACCCAGGCAACGGCAATGCAGCTGGCCGAAGCCGCAGGCCACCAGGCCGACGAGATCACCAGCGCCTCGGACCGCATCGGCGAAATCGCAACCTCCATTGAGCAGGTGTCGCGCAACTCGACCGAGTCGGCCGAAGTGGCACAGCGCTCGGTGGTGATCGCCACCGAAGGTGCCGGTGTGGTGCGGCAGACCATTCAGGGCATGGACCAGATCCGTGACCAGATCCAGGAAACCTCCAAGCGCATCAAGCGCCTGGGTGAGTCCTCGCAGGAAATCGGCTCGATCGTGGAACTGATCAACGACATTTCCGAGCAGACCAACATCCTGGCATTGAACGCCGCCGTGCAGGCAGCTTCGGCCGGTGAAGCCGGTCGCGGTTTCGCTGTGGTGGCCGACGAAGTGCAGCGCCTGGCAGAACGTACCTCCGGCGCAACCCGTCGAATCGAAGGTCTGGTGCAGGCGATTCAGGCCGATACCAACGAAGCGGTTACCTCGATGGAACAGACCACCGCCGAAGTGGTGTCCGGTGCGCGCCTGGCCGAGGACGCCGGTACCGCACTGACCGAAATCGAGCGCGTGTCCAACGCACTGAATAACTTGATTAAAAGCATCTCCATCGCCGCCAACCAGCAGGCCTCGGCAGCTACCGACATCACCCAGACGATGGGCGTGATCCGGCAGATTACCGGCCAGACCTCGCAGGGTGCCGGGCAGACCGCCGACTCGCTGGGTCAGTTGAACCAGTTGGCGGCAGAGCTGCGCCGTTCGGTGGCCGACTTCAAGTTGCCGGCCTGAGCGGACTGATCGGGCGGGGATGCAGAGGAATTCGCAGATGAAGTTTCGTCACTACGCAACGCAGGGCCGCCCGGACGGCATGCAATTGATGCTGCACGGGGGAGTGCGATGAGTACCTTGCGCGATGCGATGAGCCACGCAGCTCTGGGTTGGGTCAAGCCCGAGCTGGACGAGACCCTGCGCCAGGTGCGCAACGAGGTCGAAGCGTTCGTCGAAGAACCCAGCGACACCAGCCGCATGCGTTTCTGCGCCGGCTACCTGCACCAGGTGCAGGGCACGCTGCGGATGGTCGAGCTGTATGCCCCGGCGATGGTTGCCGAGGAGCTGGAGCTGCTGGCCAACGCGGTGCGCGACGGTGCCATTCCTGACCGTGACGAGGCCTGTGCCACGCTGATGCGCGGCACCGTGCTGCTGCCCGATTATCTGGAACGCCTGCAGAACGGCCATCGTGATATTCCGATCGTGCTGCTGCCGCTGCTCAATGACATCCGTGCCGCACGCGGCGCTGAAGGCATCAATGAAAGCGTGTTGTTCGCCTTCAATCCCGATGCCAGCGACGCCAGCCCGGATGAGCTGGAGCACGCGCGCGGCAGTTTGAGTGGACGCAACCGCGAACTGCTCGACACCGTCGGCAGTGCGGTCAAGGAAGAATTGATGCGCATCAAGGATGCGCTCGATCTGCACATGCGCATGAACGGCAACCCGGCTGAGCTGCAGACGCAGGTCAACGAACTGGGCGCGGTTTCCGACACCCTGGGCGTGATGGGCTTGGGCGTTGCCCGTGGCATCGTCGCGCAGCAGCGTGATGCCTTGCGTGAAGTCGTCGATGGCAGCCGCCAGATCGACGACAACCTGTTGCTGGATATCGCCGGTGCGCTGCTGTATGTGGACGCATCGCTGGACGACCAGGTCGCCCACCTTGGTGCCAACGTTGCCGGTGAAGACGACGCAGGCTCGGTGGAAACCCGCCGCACCGTTGAAGTGCTGGCACACGAAGCCATCGCCAACTTCACCGCTGCGCGCGAGTCCTTCGTCGCCTTCATCGAGACCAACTGGGACCACGCACGCCTGGCCGAAGTGCCGCGCCTGCTGGGTGAGGTTTCCGGCGCGCTGCGCATGCTGGAAATGCCGGAGCCCGCCGACTACCTGCAGGCCGTGCGGCAGTACATCGACGTTGAGTTGATCGCGCGCCAGCGCATCCCCAGCGGCCGCCAGCTCGATACCTTGGCCGACGCCATGGCCAGCCTGGAATACTTCCTGGAAGCCCTGCGCGACCGCCGACCGGGCCGCGAGGAAATCCTCGATATCACCCGCACCAGCCTGGAAACCCTGCGTTATTGGCCGATTCCGGCGCTGCAGGCAGTTGCTGACACCGCCGCCGACGTGATGCCGTTGAGCAATGCGCTGGCTGAGCCATCGGCTGTCGATACGGTCGAGGTATCCAAAGACAGTGTTGAGGCAGTTGCCGAACAAGCCGCTGTGATTGACGGGACGCCGGCCATCGCTGCCCCGGCGCTGCCGCCGCCGTTGCCGCCACTGGAAGCAGAAGACAAACCGCAGGCTGCCGCTGCCGACTACCCGCTGGTGTTCGGTGCAGCGATCAACGCCGTGGCGACCCCGGTCAGCCCGGTCCAGCTGCCGACCGTTGCGGATGCGTTCGCGCCTGCCGAAGCAGGCGCCGGTTCGGCAGCCTCCGCATTTGATCCGGTTGCCGCCGAGACCTCGGGTATCGGGGAGAGCGATTTCAGTTTGGCACCGATGGTGCTGGAAGGTCATGAGCCTGCGTCAGCGGCTGAAGCTGACGCGCAGGCTTCGTTTGCCGCGACGTTTGACCCGGTTGCCGCAGAGGACGCTACGGTTGCTGGCACAGAGCACAGCTATCGTTTCGACGATTCGCTGCTGACCTTGGATGGCGCGGATACGGAAGCACCGTCCGCAGCCGACCCGGCCGATATCGGTGTGGTGGACGTCGAACTGACCAATGTCGAGTTCGCTGATGGTGACGTGTTCTTCAGCCCGGAGCTCGAGACCGTCAACCCCGTGTCTGAAGCTGCAACGCAGACGCCGGCACAGACATCCAATGAGTGGGATCTTGCCGCCGCGGCGATTGAACCGGTATCCAGCCTGAGCGAACCTGTGTCCAGGCTGGATACGGAAACTGCTGCGTTCATGGCGCAGCTTGATGCCGCCGCCGAAGCATTCGACCCGTTTGCATTGCCCGAGTCGCTGCAGCTGGAAACGGTCGCGGCCGAGGCTGGAGCTGCGGTGGTCGGCTCCGCTGCACCTGCAAAGAGCTTCGCCCCGGCACAGCAGCTCGAAGGCGGCTTCATCGATGGCGGTGACGTGATCGATCAGGATATCCGCGATGTGTTCATCGAGGAGTTCGACGAAGAACTGGAGAACCTTGGCAACCTGCTGCCCGCATGGCGCGCGGCACCGGCCAACATGGAGCGTCTGCGTCCGGTTCGCCGCGTATTCCATACCTTGAAGGGCAGTGGTCGCCTGGTGGGTGCGCGCACCCTGGGTGAATTCAGCTGGAAGATCGAGAGCATGCTCAACCGCGTGCTCGACGGCAGTCGTCCCGCCAGCCCAGCGGTCATGGCCGCGGTCACGCAGGCCTACGACGTGTTGCCGGAATTGAATGCCGCGTTGCGTGGCGCCGGCAGCATCCAGTCCGATCTGCTTGGCATCCAGGACGTGGCTGATCGCATTGCCGCTGGCGAGGAGGCGTTCTACGTCACCGGTGCCAGTGCTGCCGAAGTCACGACGCCGGTCAGCGATGCAGTGGCGGATACCGGGCTTGTCGAGGCCGCCGTTCCGGTCGAGAGCGACGCTGCCACGGATATCGAAACCGATGCTGCAGAGGGTACGCCTGCATCGGTGGACGAGGTGCTGCGCGAGATTCTCGAAGCCGAGATTGGCGCCCATCTGGTTACGGTCAATACATGGCTGGCCGCTTCGGCGGCGCAGCCGCAGGCCGTCTCCGAAGACCTGCTGCGCGCCGTGCACACCATGAGTGGCGCCTTTGCGATGACCGACGTGCCGGTGATCACCCAGATCACCAGCCCGGCAGAAACGTTCGTCAAACGCTCGCTGGCAGCGGCGGTCATGCCGACGGCTGCCGGTGTGGACGCGCTGGCGCAGATGGCTGCAGCCGTGCACACCACTATCACCGCATTGCGCGCGCCTTCGCCGCGCATTCCTGCATTCCCGGGTGTGGCCGAGCGCCTGCAGGCGCTGGTTGATGCCTTGCCGGATGCCAAGTGGCCGCCGATGCAGGTCGAAGATGAGCTGGCTGTCGACGATGTTGCCGCCGCGCAGTCCGAGACTACGCTGGATGGCGGTCTGTCCGCCGGCTTGGTGGGTACCGAAGATCTGTCCGCGTACTTCGACCCGGGCCTGCTGGATGAGACCCCGGGCAGCGTGGCCTCGGTCGATAGCAGCGAAGCGCCGGCAACGGCGGTTGAGTCTGAAATCGTATTGCCGACTGGATTCGCAGCGGATGCCGCGGACCAGAATCTGGTTGAAGATGCTGGGCTTGCTGGTTCTGGCGATGCAGAAGCATTGTCGGCGTCGGCAGGGGATGTGGCTGAGAGCGAACTGGTAGCGGAAGTCGTCGCAGATGAAGCTGCCGAGCAGGTCGGCATCAGCGAATCCGCTGAGTCGAGCCAGCCGGATGCAGCACAGCATTCCGATGAAGCGGTTGATCATTACGATGCGGTGCGGGCCTCCACCTGGGGCGTTGCGGTGGAAGCAGTGGAGCCGGAGCAGGAGCAGGCCGCAGAAGCGACTGATCTGCAGGCCACGGCTGACGCCGATGCTGGCGAGATCGAATCCGAACTTGCCGTCAGCAGCGATGCTGGAGCGGTGGCTGAAGAAGGTGAGGAGCTCGGTGCACAGGTCGAGAATGACCAGCAGGACGAACAGGCGGTTGTTGAGACATCGAGCCATCTGGACGATCGCGACAGCGTGATTGCGCGTGCCTTGGCGATCGCGACCGGTGCAGGTGCGGCGGTTGTTGGTGCTGCCCACGCGAGTTCGTTCGATGCACAGGCGGAAGCCGAAGCACCACGCTCGGCCGAGCAGGGCGAAGAAGACGTCCCGGCCATCGCGGACGCTGAGCAGGGTGGCGAACAGATTGATGTTGGCGCCGACGACGCTGCCGAGCAGGCGCCGGTTGAAGTCGCGCAGGCTGAAGATGTCGCCGCGATTGCGGACGCGCCGGTCGCGGAGCTGGAGTTCGCCGACGCGGTAGATACTTCTGCAGACATCGAAGCTGTCGCATTGATTGAGCAGCAGGCTTCGCTTGAAGAAGCCGTGCAGCCCGACGAAGTGCTTGAGTTCGACGAAACCGCACAGCTCGAAGACGCAATTGCGCTGGAAGAAGCTACGCAGCTCGAAGAAGCCGCACAACTTGACGAAACGGCAACGATCGAAGCGGCAGAGGTGGAAGCATCCGCCGAGCCGGCGATCATCGAACCCGTCGTCGAAGCCAAGGCGGCGTTGGCACCGTTGACCGCTGCCTTGCCGGAACCGGAAGCGGCAGCTGTCGCTGTGCCGGTAGCAAGCGAGTTGGATGCGGGTCCACTGAACTTCGCCGATCTGGACCGCGAACTGGTCGATATTTTTGTCGAGGAAGGCAAGGATCTGCTCGACCATTGCGATGGCCTGATCAACGACATGCGCGCGGCGCCGGAAGACCGCGAAGCCCTGGCGGGTCTGCAGCGTGACCTGCACACCCTCAAGGGTGGTGCGCGCATGGCCGGCATCAATGCCATCGGCGATCTGGGCCACAGCATCGAATCGCTGCTGGAAGCGGTCGCCGCCAACCGTACCGAGATCACCCGTGCCGATGTGCAGTTGCTGGAGCGCGGTTTCGATCGCCTGCACCAGCTGTTGACCCGTACCGGCGAGCACCGTGCGGTGCTGATGCCGACGGATCTGATCGAAACCTTTGAAGCCCGTACCGATGGTCGTGCAGAAGCAGCGCAGGCTCCGGTCGAAGCCGCCACTGCTGCAGTCGCAATCCCGGTCGCAGCCGCGGTGGTGGAAGCGGTGCAGCCGCGCCCGCTGGCCCAGGCCGAGCCCTTGTCGGCGCCGTTGCGCGAAGAGCAGGCCGGTGCCGAAGAAGAAGGCGCGCCGCGCGGACAGGAACAGGTGCGTGTACGCGCCGACCTGCTCGACAGCCTGGTCAACCACGCCGGCGAAGTGGCGATCTACCGCTCGCGCCTGGAGCAGCAGCTGGGTGCCTTCCGTGGCGCCATGGCCGAGTTGGACCGCACCAACGCCCGTTTGCGTGACCAGCTGCGTCGTCTGGATCTGGAAACCGAAGCGCAGATCGTGGCGCGTTACCGCCGCGAACACGAACAGGCCGACCAGACCTTCGATCCGCTGGAACTGGACCGTTTCTCCACCCTGCAGCAGCTCAGCCGTGCGCTGAACGAATCGGCAGCCGACTTGGGCGGTCTGCAGGGCGTGCTGGACGATCTCTCGCGCAACTACGACACCTTGCTGCAGCAGCAGTCGCGTGTGAGCTCGGAACTGCAGGATGGCCTGATGCGCGCGCGCATGGTGCCGTTCGACGGGCTGGTGCCGCGCCTGCGCCGCGTGGTGCGTCAGGCCGCGCAGGAAACCGATAAGCAGGTGCACCTGAAGCTGGAAGGCACCCACGGCGAACTCGATCGCAACGTGCTGGATCGCATGGTCGCGCCGTTGGAGCACATGCTGCGCAACTCGGTTGCCCATGGTCTGGAGCAGCCGGCTGCACGTACTGCCGTGGGCAAGCCGGAAGAAGGCGAAATCGCCCTGCGTCTGCGCCGCGAAGGTTCGGAAATCGTGCTGGAAGTCGGTGATGACGGTGCCGGCCTGGACCGTGAGGCGATCCGTCGCCGCGCCGAGCAGCGCGGCCTGTTGGGCAGCGACGAGCAGATCGACGATACCCAGCTGGACCAGATGATCTTTGCCTCCGGTTTCAGCACCAGCGAGCAGGTCAGCCAGCTGGCTGGCCGCGGTGTGGGCATGGACGTGGTGCGCAACGAAGTGCGCCAGCTTGGCGGCTCGGTGGACATCCACTCGGTGCGCGGCCAGGGCGCGACCTTCACCCTGCGCCTGCCGCAGACCTTGGCGGTCACCCAGGCGGTGTTCGTCCGCATTGGCGAAACCACCTACGCGGTGCCGGTGGCATCGGTCAGCGGTATCGGCCGTATCTCCCGCGAGCGTTTCGAGTCGGGCGAGGGCGGTTACCACTACAGCGGCGAAGATTTCAGCCTGTACAACCTCGGCACCCTGGTGGGTCAGGTTGCCGCCAAGGCTGAAGGCCAGACCGAGATTCCGTTGTTGCTGGTGCGCTCCGGCGACCTGCGCGCAGCGGTGGCGATCGACCAGGTACTGGGTAACCGCGAAGTCGTGGTCAAGCCGGTGGGCCTGCAGATCGCCTCGGTGCCGGGTATCTACGGCGCCACGATTACCGGTGAAGGCAACGTGGTGGTGATCCTGGACGTGGCACCGCTGGTGCGTCGTCATCTCACCCAGCCACAACAGACGGTCGAAGTCATCGAGGCCAGCAGCCAGCGCCACGTGCCGCTGGTGATGGTGGTCGACGACTCGCTGACCATGCGCAAGGTTACCGGCCGTGTGCTGGAGCGTCACAACCTGGATGTGGCCGTGGCCCGCGACGGCGTGGAAGCGCTGGAGCAGCTGGAAGAGCGCATCCCGGACCTGATGCTGCTGGATATCGAAATGCCGCGCATGGACGGCTACGAGCTGGCCACCGCGATGCGTGCCGATCCGCGCTACAAGAACATCCCGATCGTGATGATCACCTCGCGCAGTGGCGACAAGCACCGCCAGCGCGCATTCGAGATCGGCGTGCAGCGCTATCTCGGCAAGCCGTACCAGGAGCTGGATTTGATGCGCAATGTCTATGACCTGCTGGGGATCGCCCGTGCACGCGACTGACGACGCAGCCAAGCCGGTTGCACTGCTGGCCCGTGCCGGCGCCGCCCGCGATCGCCTGCGCGAAGCGCTGGTAGCTGCCGGTGGCCGCATCGTGCTGGAAGAAGACCCCAACCAGCTGGAGCCGGCGGCGCTTGCTTCGGCCGCGCCGCAGGTAGTGCTGGTGGCCTTGGAACCGGCGGTCGAGGATGCACTCGAGCGGCTGGAGTCGGTGCTGGAGACGCCAGAGCTTTCCTTGTTGTTCGAGGAAGCCGAGCTCGCTGCACGCCGCGAAGGCTGGGAAGCACAGCGTTGGATCCGCCATCTGGCCGCCAAGCTGCAGGGACACGACAACGTGCTGCCGCCGGGGCTGGAGAACGAAGACGCCGAGCCGGCCATCACCCTCGAGCCCGGCCTGCCGCCGCGCCCGGCAGATGGCCACGTCGATGCGCCGCTGCAGTTCCACCTGGACGAGGCGCAGGTGCAGGCCTATGACCTGCCAGCCGATGAAATCTACATCGCTCCGGCCAGCGCGCTTGAACCGCATCCGGAAGTGTTGTCTTTCGAGGAATTGATCGCCGGTGGCGTGCAAACGCCGGAAGCGGCGCAAACACCGTCACCCAGCCTGCCGCCACCGCTGCCGCCGGAACGGGTTGTCGTGCCGGTTGAAACAGAGACAAAGACGACGCCGGTAGGCGATTTCAGCAGCTGGTCGCTGTTGGAAGACGATGGCTATGAAACCGTGCCTGCTGTCACTGCCGCGCCCGAACCCCCGCCGGCCTTGGCCAGCCTGCTCAACAGCGATTTGTCGTTGGTTGAGATAGAAGCAGCTGCTGCCGAGGGCAATGGTGCGGTGCTGCTGATCGCTGGTATTGGCGGCCCGGATGCGGTGCGCCGTGTGCTGGCGGGCCTGCCTGAAGGCTTCCTGCGGCCGGTGCTGGTGCAGCTGCGTCTGGATGGCGGTCGTTACGCCAACCTGGTCAAACAGATGGCACGGGCGACGCCATTGCCGGTGACCTTGGCCGATCCGGGCCAGAACCTGGTCGCGGGCGATGTCTATATTCTTCCCGACGTGATCGGCGTGGAGTCGAGCGCCGAGGGGCTGCGCTTCTGCGCCGAAGCCAACGACCTGCTCGGAGCCCTGCAGCCGGAGCGCAGCGCAGTGCTGATGCTCAGTGGCGCCGACGTGGCGATGGTCGCCCCGGTGTTGGAGTTTGCCGAGAAGGGTGGTTGGGTGGCAGGGCAGATCGGCGAGGGTTGCTATGACCCGGCTGCTGCCAGCCAGCTGGCTGTCGCCGGCATGAGCGCCGGTGATCCGGAATACCTCGCCGCCGAATTGGCTGTGCATTGCGCGGCGTGACCGCAGCGCGACCCAGGAACTGACGATGAGCTACGCAAACAACGATGAAGTCCGTGGGGTACTGATACAGGCTGGTACCGAGCGCGTATTGCTGCCCAATGCGACGGTGGCGGAAATGATGTCCCGCGTGGCGGTCGAGCCGATTGCCAATGCGCCAGCGTGGCTGGTCGGGCAGATCGCCTGGCATGGCTGGAGCGTGCCGCTGCTGTCCTACGCCGGCCTCAGCGGCCATGGCAATGAAATGGTCACCGGTAACAACAAGGTGGTGGTGCTCAAGGCCCTGGGTGGCAACCCAGACCTGCCGTATTTTGCCTTGCTGACCCAGTCATTCCCGCAACTGATCGCGGTACCGCGCGACGGCCTGCTGGCCGACGCATCGGAAGAAAGCCTGCCGGTAGGCGTGCACATGCGCGTGCTGCTGGGCGAACAAAGCGCACTGTTGCCGGACCTGGACGCAGTGGAAAGCGCGGTCATCCTGGCTCTGGCCGAAGCCGTAGCCTGATCAGGCTGAATGGTAGTGCCGAGCCATGCTCGGCAGAGGCTTTCCAAGCGATCCCCGGCTTTGTGGGAGCGGCGTGAGCCGCGAAGCTCACGCAGCACCAGGTTGCGGATTGCCCTGTGGTTTAGTTGGTGTTGGCTTCGCGGCTGACGCCGCTCCCACACGGTGGGTGCAGCGTTAACGATGGTGCGAGGCAGGCATCACCTGTAGTGCCGAGCCATGCTCGGCAGAGGCCTTGCCGGTAATCCTCAACATTGTGTGAGCGGCGTAAGCCGCGAAACCCACATAAGATCAAGGGGAAAACCCATTGGGAATTTTGGCGGGGTTCGCTTAGGCGCCGGCCCACCGACCCCA
>NZ_JBRREF010000057.1:0-31314 GCF_056760135.1 Stenotrophomonas sp. STEN023
CTCTCGTCCCCCCCCCGTCGGGGGGTGGTGGTGGTTGTGTTTTTTGTTCCCCGCCCCCCCCCCCCCGCCGCCCCCCCGCCCCCCCCCCCCCCCCCCCCCCCCCCCCCCCCCCCCCCCACTACAGGTGCTGCGCTATTTGGCGGTATCGGCGGCGCCAACCGCCGCATCCAACTCGGCCTGCTGCGCCTTGCTGGCCTGCTCGGCCGCCGCTGCGGTGGCCTTGGCCTGATCCAGGTCCTTCTTCATCGCATCACGCAGTGCCGTAGCCTGCGGATCGGGGCGACGTTCGGTGTCCGGCGCTTGTGGCCTGCATGCGGCCAGCGCAAGCAGCAACGGCACCATCAACAGGGAAAGACGCTTCATCGGCATGCTCCGCTGGGCTCAGGCAGCTATCCTAGCCCCATCTTCCCGCAGCGGCCCTTCACGGACGCTGCACCCAGCATCGATGAGGAAACACAATGAGCCAGCAGCGTTGGCGCCTGGATGGGCAAACCGCCTTGGTCACCGGTGCCAGCGCCGGCATCGGCCTGGCAATCGCACGCGAGCTGCTGGGTTTCGGTGCCGACGTGCTGATCGTTGGGCGCGATGCCGATGCGCTGGAAACCGCGCGCGATGAACTGGCCGACACATTTCCCGAGCGTGCCATCCACGCGCTTTCCGCCGACGTCAGTGACGACCAGGATCGGCAGGAAATCCTCGATTGGGTCGAAGACCATAGCGATGGCCTGAACATCCTGGTCAACAACGCCGGTGGCAACACCACCAAGGCGGCAACCGAATACTCCGAAGACGAATGGCGTGGCATTTTCGAGACCAACCTGTTCTCGGCGTTCGAGCTGTGCCGCTATGCACACCCGCTGCTGACCCGTCATGCCTCGTCAGCCATCGTCAACGTCGGTAGCGTGTCCGGCATCACCCATGTGCGCAGCGGCGTTGTGTATGGCATGACCAAGGCGGCGATGCAGCAGATGACCCGCAACCTGGCGTGCGAATGGGCCGAGGATGGCATCCGCGTCAACTCCGTGGCGCCGTGGTACATCCGCACCCGGCGTACCTCCGGGCCGTTGTCCGATGCCGATTACTACGACGAAGTGATCGCGCGCACGCCGATGCGCCGCATCGGTGAGCCGGAGGAGGTAGCGGCGGCGGTGAGCTTCCTGTGCCTGCCGGCATCGAGCTATGTCACCGGCGAATGCATCGCGGTGGACGGCGGTTTCCTGCGTTATGGCTTCTGAGTCTTGCAGTCGCTGCCATCGAGCAGCGATTGCAGGCGTTGATGCTTTTTCTGCAATGCCTCGGCCTGGCTGGGCGAGGCGAAGCGCCACTCCGATTCGGCTTCGTCCACCCATTGCTGCCAGGTGGCACAGCGCTGTAGCGGGTTGATCGCGGTGCAGGTGTCGCGCACCACTTCGCAGGCATCACCGGCGCCGGTGTTGGGGTTGCCGTCCAGGCCGGTGACCTGCATCGTCACGCAACGCGATGGCGGTTCGCTGCTTTCGCTGAAGTAGGTCTGGCCTTCGCGGGTGCGGCATTGAAACAGCTCGGGCAGAGGTATCGTGGGCGCTGCGGTTGCAGCCACAGCCGCAGCTGGCTTTGCTGGTGCCGGAGTCGGTGCTGCCGCCGGCGCGGCAAGCAGCTGCGGCAGCACTGCGGATGCGGGGCTTGCAAGCGCTGGTTGCGGAGGTGGGGCTTCCACCGCATGCATGACTTTCCTGCTCTGCAGCTGCGTGCCTTTGGGGCAGGGCATGTTCTGCACGGTCAGCGCGCCGCTGGCATCGGTGCAGCGATAGAACACGATCTCGCCGGCCTGCGCGGTGGTGCCGGCCAGAAGCATCAGCAGGATCAAGCCGCGCATCAGGTTCCCCCGCAGTCCTGCTCGAGTCGCGCATCGATGCCGCGTTGCTCGCGCGTCAATTCCTGGCGCTCGCTCTGCAGCGCGCTGTTGTAGCGACGGATCAATTCCCAGCGGCGATCGCGCAGCCGTGCGCAGACTTCCTGTGGCGGCAAGGCATGGCAGCTGTCGCGCACCAGCACAGAACCCATCGGCACCGCGACGCCGGCCTGCCACGGGATACCGCCGCCACCGGGCGGGCGCGGCGGGCGCGGGCCGCCGTGGCCAGGGCCGCGGTAACTCGGGTAGACGTAACCCCAGGTTGGCACCCAGCGCGGATTACCGTCGTTGTTGTCGCTGGTATAGCGCTCGCCTTCCTCGGTGACGCATTCGTACATCGGCTGCGGCGGCTGCACGGTGACCACCCGCACTTCGCGCTGGGTGAGCGGTGCAGTCGTCGGCACTGGTGATGTTGAAACCGTGCGTGCCGGCGGGTCCTTTGGTCGCGCCATGTCCAGCACCTGCTGCTGATGTGCCTTGGTGCAGGGCGCATCCTGCAGCGACACCGCGCCGTTGCTGCCGACGCAGCGGTAGATGCGCACGTTGTCCGCAGCGCCGCTTGGAGATGGATCAACCGTCAATGCGGCAGCGGGCCACCAGATCAGGTAACCGAGCAGGCAACCGGGCAGGAGCAGGCGAAGGCGCATGCCGGCAGTGTGCCATGGCCGCAGTGCCGTTGTTGCAGGAGTGGCCCCTGTAGAGCCGAGCCTTGCTCGGCTGTGGCGCTACCGGTGAAGCCCTTGCCGAGCATGGCCCGGCACTACGCTTTTGCCCCCTCCCTTTGGCGAAGCCAAGGGGAGGGTTGGGGAGGGGTTGGCTTTTCGGCATTGCGGGGAGCCCCCTGTAGAGCCGAGCCTTGCTCGGCTGTGGCGCTACCGGTGAAGCCCCTGCCGAGCATGGCTCGGCACTACAGGCGACGCGTTTGACGCTCAGTCGCGCAGGACTTCGCCGGTGGCGGCCACGCGGATGCGGGTAGGTTGGGCGAGGCCGCCGGTGCTGCCGTCCAGCAAGCCATCCAGCAGTTTGAGCAGGGCAGGGTCCAGCTGCGCACGGGAGCGTGCCGGAGGCTCACCGGCGAGGTTGGCACTGGTCGATACCAGTGGGCCGTCCCAGGCCTCGCACAGGGCCTGTACCAGCGGATGGGCGGTGACGCGCACGGCAATGCCGGTGTGCTCGCCGGTGATCCAGGGTGGGGCTTTGGGGCCGGCCGGCACGATCCAGGTGTTGGCGCCGGGCCAGCTGTCCAGCACCGCTTGCCGGCGCTCGGCAGCCAAGGCATCCAGCTGCACCCAACCCTCCAACTGCGCCGGGCTGGCGGCGATCAGGATCATGCCTTTCTCGACCGGGCGCTGCTTCAGCGCCAGCAGCTTCAGCACCGCGGTTTCGTTGGACGGGTCACAGCCCAGGCCCCAGACCGCTTCGGTCGGGTAGGCGATTACGCCGCCGGCCTTGAGGGCCGGGACGACGCTGTGCAGGTCGAGTTCGAGCATGGTCAGCACCGTTGGAGGGCCAGTGCGTTCGATGGCGCTGGTCCGCGAAAGGGACGCAAAGCAAAGGCCGCCCGGTGGGCGGCCTGCTGCGGGTGGTGCTGATTATCCGCTTGTTGGCGGGGGAGGGGAGCGGTGGAGCTCAATCGCCTTCATGAGTAAAGCTTCCCCTCATCCGCCCTCCGGGCCCCTCGCTTCGCGCCCCGGCCCCGCGTAGCACGCGGGGCGTACGAACAGTCACGAGCCTTTGGCTCGTAAACGCCTGTCCTTAACCCCGTAAACGGGAGAAGGGAAAGCTGGCGGCATTGCTTTAATCAGAACGGCGGTGCGTCGTCCGCTGCGGTCTTCTTCACTGCCTTCTTGGCGACGGTTTTCTTCGTTGCTTTCTTCGCTGCGGTCTTTTTGGTCGCGGCTTTCTTGGTTGCCGCCTTCTTGGCCGGAGCCTTCTTGGCGGCAGCCTTCTTCGGTGCAGCTTCCTTCTTGACCGTGGTCTTCTTGGCGGCCTTCTTGCCGAAGCCCTTGCGCACCGGCTTGCCGGTGTCGGCCATCAGCTGCTCGACTTCAGCCAAGGTCAGCGAAGCAGGCTCGCGGTCCTTGGGGATCTTGCCGTTCATCTTGCCGTCGCTGATGTAGGGGCCAAAACGACCGTTCAACACCTGGATGTCCGAACCCTCGAACTCCTTGATGATGCGGTTACGCGCGATCTCTTCCTTCTCTTCGATCAGGAACACGGCGCGGGCCAGGTCGATCTTGTACGGGTCGTCTTCCTTGGTCAGCGAGGCATAGGTGCTGCCACGCTTGGCGAACGGGCCAAAGCGGCCGATGCCGACGGTGACTTCCTCGCCATTGGCGTCGGCGCCGAGCTTGCGCGGCATGTCGAACAGCTTCAGCGCCTCGTCCAGCGAGATCGAGTAGATGCTCTGGCCCGGCTGCAGCGAGGCGAACTTGGGCTTCTCTTCGTCTTCGACGGTGCCGATCTGCACCATCGGGCCGAAGCGGCCGATACGTGCGGTGACATCCTTGCCGCTGACCGGGTCCGGGCCGAGCACGCGCGCGCTGCCGGCATCGGTGCGGTCCAGCGATTCGCTCTTGTCGGTGACCAGTTCCTTGAATGGGCCCCAGAAGCGCTCCATCAGCGGCACCCATTCTTCTTCGCCACGCGACACCGCATCCAGCTCGTCCTCGAGCTTGGCGGTGAAGTCGTAGTCGACGTACTGGGTGAAGTGGCTGGACAGGAACTTGCTGACCGCACGGCCGACGTCGGTCGGCTTGAAGCTGCGGCCTTCCATCTCGGTGTACTTGCGGAACAGCAGGGTCTGGATGATCGAGGCGTAGGTGGACGGCCGGCCGATGCCGTATTCCTCAAGCGCCTTGACCAGCGCCGCTTCGGTGTAGCGCGGCGGCGGCTGGGTGAAGTGCTGGTCGGCGACGATGCGGTCCAGCGGCACGCGGTCGCCGGGCTTCATCAGCGGCAGCTTGCGGCCTTCGTCTTCGTCCTCGGCGCTCTTGCTGTCCTTGCCTTCCTCGTACACGGCGAGGAAGCCGGGCACCACCACGGTGGTGCCGCTGGCGCGGAACACGTGCTCGCTGCCGGCCGACAGGTCGACGCTGACGGTGTTCAAGGTGGCCGGGATCATCTGGCAGGCGACGGCGCGCTTCCAGATCAGTTCGTACAGCTTGCGCTCGTCGTCGGTGAGGTACTTGCCTACCTGTGCCGGGGTGCGCAACGCGGAGGTCGGGCGCACGGCTTCGTGGGCTTCCTGCGCGTTCTTGGATTTGGTGGTGTAGGTGTTGGGCTTGTCCGGCAGCGAGCTGATGCCGTAATCGCGGGCGATCACGTCGCGGATCTCGGCCAGCGCGTCCTGCGACAGGCTCACCGAGTCGGTACGCATGTACGAGATCAGGCCGACCGTGCCTTCGTCACCGATGTTCACGCCTTCATACAGCTTCTGCGCCACCTGCATGGTCTTGCGGGTGGTGAAGCCGAGCTTGCGCGAGGCTTCCTGCTGCAGCGTGGAGGTGGTGAACGGTGCGGCCGGGCGGCGCTTGCGCTCCTTGCTGGCGACGTCGGTGACGTGCAGCGAGCCCTGCGCGGCCTGCTGGATGCGCAGGCGCGCGGCCTCGGCGGTGTCGCCGTCGGTGACTGTGAATTGCTCGAACTTCTGCCCGTCCAGCTTGATCAGGCGTGCGTTGAAGTGCTGCGAGGGATGCGCGCAGGCGGCCTCGATGCTCCAGTATTCGCGCGAGATGAAGGCTTCGATCTCTTCCTCGCGCTCGACGATCATGCGCAGCGCGGGGCTCTGCACGCGGCCGGCGGACAGGCCGCGCTGCACCTTGCGCCACAGCACCGGCGACAGGTTGAAGCCGACCAGGTAATCGAGTGCTCGACGGGCTTGCTGGGCATCGACCAGATCCGAGGCGATTTCTCGCGGCTGGGCAATCGCTTCCTTGATCGCGCGCGGGGTGATTTCGGTGAACACCACGCGCTGCATCGGCTTGCCATCGGACAGGCCGCGCTGCTTCAGGATCTCGGCGATATGCCAGCTGATCGCTTCACCCTCGCGATCCGGGTCAGTCGCCAGCAGGATGTCATCGGCGCCCTTTGCGGCCTTGGCGATGGCTTCGACGTGCTTCTCGTTCTTTTCGATCAGGTCGTAGCGCATGGCGAACCCGTTCTCGGGGTCGACCGCACCTTCCTTGGGGACCAGGTCACGCACATGCCCATACGAGGCCAGGACCGTGTAGTCCTTGCCGAGGTATTTATTGATCGTCTTGGCCTTGGCCGGTGATTCGACGATGAGCAGGTGCTTGGGCATGTCAGTACATTCTTGGGGCGGAACGCCCTTGTGGGGGCGCTAGGGTGGCTTAAACCGGGACGATAGTGAAGCCGATGTTTGGGTTGTGCATAAGCCGACGCCCGGGTTGCGGCCCGGGCGTTCAGCTTGGTTCCTTATTAGAGGAATCATGCCAGAGGGGCTGGTGTCAAGCCGCCCCGGCAATTTGTCAGTTGAAACCTGCTGCGGCAATACCAATGACCACCACCAGCCCGATCAGGCAAAGCATGCCCAGGCCGGCCAGCGACAGGATCACGATGGTGACCGTGCCCAGGCCCTGCTGCTGCCACTCCGGGTGCTCGGTGAAGGCGAACTTGTCCACCACCAGGGTGTCGCAGATGATGTCATGCAAGGCCTGCTTGCGCTCGGTGAAGGCGGCCATCACGAAGCCGATGCACAGGGTGATGCTGCTCAGGATGTAGGCGAAGAAACGGCCCACCGCGCGGCCCAGGGTCAGGCGTTCGCCGTTGCTGCGCACCACCTTGATGCCCACCGCCATCTTGCCCAGCGTGGCCTGGTACTTGGACGAATGCATCCAGGCCGGATACATCAGGTTGCCGGCGAAGATGAACAGATAGCCGACGCCCATGGTCACCAGCATGCCAATGGAGCCTGCAGCCGAGTCCGAGCTGCCGGACACACCACCGACAATCGCGCCGAGGATGCTCAGCGGGATCAGCACGATGTAGGTGAAAACGGTCATGACCACGTAGTCGATGAAGTAGGCCGCCACGCGCTTCCAGAAGCCGGCCTGCACCACCAGCCCGCCCTGCACGGCGGCGGGATCGACGTCCTGCGGACGGCTGGCTGGCGCGGTGTAAGGCGAATAGGCCTCGGCAGCGGCAGCGCGTGCGGCGACGGCTTCGCCACTTTCGATGGCGGCGTAGTCCTGGCGCAGGTCGATGCCGGTGCTGGCCTGGGTGATCAGTTGCAGTTCGTCGGCGACGGCGGAGAGCGGCTGCCATTGCTGCATGCCTTCACGCCATACCAAGGTGCCCAGGTCCATCTCGCCTGCGCGGAATTTCTCGCGGAGTGCTTCCGCTTCAATCGGACCATGCCGCTCGCGCTGGGCATCAGCGTAGTACCACTGGCTCATCTTTTTCCCCGTAAAAGTTCTGAACGCTACCAATCAGCCGCGACAGTCGATCGGCAGGTAGTTGTCATCGACATCGGAACTGCATTCCCAGCTGTCGGCCTGCATATCGTAGTCGAGCCAGATGCTTTTGCCGTCAAGTTGCGAATGAGACGGAACACGCAGCAAGGCTTCCAGCCCGCAATGCCCCTCTTCGAAGCGGCCGACATGGACCTGGGCGACATCACCGCTGGCATAGCTCTCCGGGGTGCCGAAGCCTTCGTCGTCATTGATCGGGCAGCGCTGGTTGGCGGCGACGAACTCAGCCACTTGATGTTTCAAACCCAGCATCTGCCCTGAAACCATCGTTGTCTTGGAGCGCATCACATACTGCTGGTAGGCGGGCATGGCGATGGCCGCCAGGATGGCGAGGATGGCAATCAGGATCACGCCGACTACCGCGGCGATGATGCCGGCGATGGCGCAGCCGGACAGGCCTTGCCGGGGCGGCGCGGCGGCCGTGGTGTGGATGGTCTGCACACCCGCAGGCAATGACGGCGGCACTGGCGGCGCGCCTGCCGGTTCCGCCTGCTGCAGGTCCAGGCCGAGCTCGCCGGCAAATTCGCGCAGCGGCCGCCAGTCACCGGCGCCTTCGCGCCAGACCAGGGTGTCCTCGTCAATGCGGCGGGACTGGAACAGCTCGACGAGGTTGTCGTCGGTGATCGGGCCGCGACGTTCGCGGTTGCCCTCGGCGTAGAACCATTGGCTCACGTAGGTGTTGTCCTTATGCATCCCTGCACGCCGGTTTGGGGCTTAGTGCAGGGGTTCGGGTTCGTCGACAAACATCTGGGTTTCCATCCAGGCATAGGCGGCTTCCGCGCCGGGCTGGTTGAACAGCACCATCAGCACCACCCACTTCAGGTCGTCCAGGTCCAGTTCGTCCTGGTCCAGCGCCATGGCACGGTCGAGCACCAGCTCGCGCTGGTCGGCGTCGAGCACGCGCTGCTGTTCCAGGAACAACAGGAAGCCACGGCTCTCCACGTCCAGCTTGTCGAGTTCGGGGCCGTGGAACACGCGTACCGGCCCGTCAACGCGTGGCTGGGCCACGGCTGGGCGTTGTTCGGCCAAGGCATCGAGCCAATCGAAGGCCTTGTTGATTTCGGCGGGACTGAAACCGGCCTGGATCAGGCCGTTCTGTAGCGAGTCGCGGTCTCGGATGAGATCAGCGTCTTCGCTGAAGTAGTGTTCAAACAGGTACAGCAGGACGTCCAGGATGCTCTCTTTCATTGCCCCTCGGCCTGCGCCATTGGCGCTGTGGAGGTGAAGAAACCTTCAGGTGCGGGTGTAGCGGCCGTGCACGGACGACACCCTGCCTTCCAATTCCATGAGCAGCAGCATGGAGGACAGGCTGGCAGCCGTCAATCCAGTGCGCTCGATCAGTAAATCCATACCGGTTGGGTCATAACCCAAGGCGTCCCACAATCGCTGGTAGTCCGGGTCCGGTGGCGTGACGGCCGGGTGCTGGCCGGACGGTAGCGCTGAGATGGGGGTCTGGAGCCGGGTTTGCAAGGCACAGGCCAGTTCGCCGGCCAGATTGGCCACGCCTTCAAGAATGTCGTTGCTCTGTGTCACCAAGGTTGCACCTTGGCGTATCAGGCGGTGGCAGCCGCGTGCCATCGGGTTGTGGATGGAGCCGGGCACGGCAAATATCTCGCGGCCGGCTTCGCTGGCCAGGCGCGCGGTGATCAGGGCGCCGGAGCGTTCGGCGGCCTCGATGACCACGGTGCCCAATGCCAGCGCCGCCAGCAAGCGGTTGCGGGCCGGGAACTGGCCGCTGCGCGGCACCGTTCCGGGCGGGTATTCGCTGACGACTACGCCTTCGGCGGCGATCTGCGCCTGCAGCTGGCGGTGATGGCGCGGGTAGGCCAGATCCGGGCCGGTGCCGATCACCGCATAGGTCCTGCCACCGCTGGCCATTGCCGCCCGATGCGCCGCCGCGTCTATGCCGGCCGCCAGCCCGCTGGCAATGGTGAGGCCAGCGCCAGCCAGGGCGGTGGAGAAGTCGCGGGCGATATCGCGGCCGCCGGCAGTGGGAATGCGGCTGCCGACGATGGCGATTGCCGGTTGCCAGAGCAGGGTCGGGTCGCCGGCCAGGAACAGGGCCAAGGGAGGGTTGGGGCTGTCGCGCAGTAGCGGTGGGTAGTCCGGGTCGCGCCAGCCGACCAGGTGATGCGCGTCGGCCTGCAGCCAGTCATCGGCCTTGTTCCAGGCATCGGCATCCGGACGCGACAGTGCCTGGCATTGCGCCGGGGTGCAGCCGCAAGCGCGCCATTGCGCGGCGCCGGCCGCCAGTGCGGCAACGCTGCTGTCGTGTTGATCAAGCAATCGGCGCAGTGGCTCGAGGGGGCCGCCGGCCAGTGCCAGGGTTAGCAACGCCGGGCAATAGGCAGTAACGGGCGCAGACAGGGCGGGTGATTGGTGCATGCCCCAGCCTGCCGCCGCAAACAACAACGGCGCCCTCGGGCGCCGTTGTCTTGGATCGTAAGGCTAGCCCGCAGCTGCTTACTGGGCGTCCGGGTGCTTCAGCTCATAGCCAAGGCGTGCCGGCTTGGTGCCTTCCATGATCAGTGCATAGCTGACCTTGTCGAAGGTGCGGAACACCATCGCATGGGCAGCGTACTCGTCAGGCAGGGTGACCCGGCCGGTGCCGGCCTTCAAGGCATCGTCCGCACGCGAGGACTGCGCGTGCTGGATGCGGTCGGTGACGTGGCTGCCGCTGCGCCAGACCGAGAACACCGTGCCGTTGTTGATGCCTTCGCGTGCGCCGCCGGAAATGGCGATCACGTCGCGCGGGCCGCCGCTGGTGAAGGTGTCGGTCACCGCGAGCACGCGCAGCTGGCCCGGTGCCACGGCATTGGCCGGCGCATGCGGAACGAACTGCAGGTCATACGGGTTGATCTGCACCGGCATCAGGCGGTCGCCCCTGCGCACTTCACTGCCGCTGTCTTCCAACTGCAGCGTGGAGGCCTGGACGTTGCCGCTGGCAACCTGGGTCAGGGTGCCGACGTTGACCTTGGCCAACTCATAGCCAAGGAACTCGTTGCGGTCATTGGAGGCAACGTAGTTGCTCCAGACGTTGCCGCTGCCCGGCGTGACCTTGCCGCGGTTGTCCAGGTCATCCGTGGGCTTGGGCTGGCCAAAACGCACGGTCGGGCGCAGCACCATGTAGCGCTGGCCGGGCTGGGCGTTGTCCAGGCCGGTTACGTATGCCTTCTGACCGGCGCTGGCGCGCAGGCGGTTGTCTTCCAGGCCGACCACATAGGGCAGGTCCTCGAAGCTGTCCACCACGTTCAGGTTCTTAAGGAAAGGCTCAACGTCCGCCAGCGGTACGCCGGTGATCGGTGCCTCCTGGCGCGGGCCGGCCTGGGCCGTCACCCGGTCCAGATAGGCCAGGCTCAGAACGTCACCCGGATAGATCAGGTGAGGGTTCTTGACCTGCGGGTTGGCCTGCCAGATTTCCGGCCAAAGCCACGGCTTTTTCAGGAAACGTGCCGATATGTCCCACAAAGTATCGCCCTTGCGCACCACGTAGGTGTCAGGGTGCGTACCGTTCATTTCGACGGCCACGGCATAGGTCGTGACGGTCAGCATCGCCACGGCGGCGACCGTACGTATTTGTTTCAACATGGTTGCGATCTGCCTGATTCCCCAACAGGTTGTCGCACTATATTGCAGAAACGGGGGCGCCGGGCAAGCGCAGGCGGTAGAATTGCGACATCTTGCCGAAATTGAGCGGCATCCCCAGATTGGTACCACCATGGCCCTCCTGCCCATTCTTGAGTTCCCAGACCCGCGCCTGCGCACCAAGGCGGCCCTTGTCGAGGCTGCAGAAGTGACCACGCCGGCCTTCCAGCAGTTGATCGACGACATGCTGCAGACCATGTACGACGCCCCGGGCATCGGCCTTGCTGCCAGCCAGGTGGACGTCCATAAGCGTTTCATGGTTATCGACGTCAGCGAAGAGCACAACGCGCCGCAGGTGTTCATCAACCCGCAGATCGTCAGTGCCAGCGACGGCGGCCGCGTCTACCAGGAAGGCTGCCTGTCGGTGCCGGGCATCTATGCCGATGTCACCCGTGCCGATTCCATCGTGGTGCGCTTCCTGGACCGTGAAGGCAAGCAGCAGGAGCTGGCGGCCGACGAACTGCTGGCCACCTGCATCCAGCACGAAATGGATCACCTGGACGGCAAGCTGTTCATTGACTACCTCTCGCCGCTCAAGCGCGAGATGGTGCGCAAGAAGCTGGCGAAGTCGCGCAAGCACGTCGCCTGATTTGAGGTGGGGATCGGGGACCCGGGATCGGAGAGGCATGAATTGCTGCGTTTCTTCCAGTCCCGGCGTTCTGTTCTGTATCCCTGACCCGCACGTTCTTTCTTTCGATCCGCGATTGGTAGCCGCCGCCGCTGCGCTGCTTTTGCCAAGCCCGGATCCCGAATACCGAATCCCCGCCCTATGAAAATCATCTTCGCCGGTACGCCGGAATTCGCCGTTGCCTCGCTGGGTGCAGCCGCGCGCCAGCATGAAGTGGTGGCGGTCTATACCCAGCCGGATCGTCCTGCGGGCCGTGGTCGCGGGCTGATGCCCTCGCCGGTGAAGCTCGACGCCATCGCGCGCGGTATTCCGGTATTCCAACCGGAAAGCCTGAAGACGCCCGAAGCCCAGCAACAGCTGCGCGAGCTGCAGCCGGATCTGATGATCGTGGTGGCCTATGGCCTGATCCTGCCCAAGGCGGTGCTGGCCATTCCGACCCACGGCTGCTGGAACGTGCATGCCTCGCTGCTGCCACGTTGGCGCGGCGCTGCGCCGATCCAGCGCGCGATCGAGGCAGGCGACGCCGAAACCGGCGTCTGCCTGATGCAGATGGAAGCGGGCTTGGATACCGGCCCGGTGCTGCTGCGCCAGCACACCCCGATCAGTGATGCCGACACCGGCGGCCAGCTGCATGACCGGCTGGCACAGATGGGTGCGCAAGTGCTGTCCGATGGCCTGGGCTTGTTGCGTGCCGGCCTGAAGCCGGTGCCGCAGCGCCAGCCAGAAGCCGGTGTCACCTATGCACACAAGTTGGACAAGGCTGAAGCCAAGCTCGATTGGGCCGAGCCGGCGGCCGCGCTGGCGCGCCGCGTGCGCGCCTTCAATCCATGGCCGGTAGCCGAGGCGACGTTGGCGGGCGAACGCGTACGCATCCACGGCGCGGTAGCCATTGAGGACAACCGTGGCCAGGCACCGGGCACGGTGATCGGTGCTGCCCGCGAAGGTATCGATATCGCCTGCGGGCAAGGTGCTTTGCGCCTGCGCGTGGTGCAGCGCGAAGGTGGCAAGGCCATTACTGCTGCCGACTATCTGAACGCACGCCGCGATCTGCGGATCGAGGGCTGAGCGGATGACGGCGGCGACTTCCTCACCGTGGGGCAGCAAATCCGCGGCGGCACAGCCCGGCGTGCAGACCCGCGCACTGGCGGCCAAGGTACTGGCGGCGGTGATCGGCAAGGGCCGTTCGCTGAAGGCCGAACTTGGCGCTGCCCTGCCCAAGCTTGATGACAGCCGCGACCGCGCGTTGCTGGAAGCCATTTGTTTTGCCGCGCTGCGCCGCCGCGTGGTCTATGACCAGGCGCTGCGGCAATGGCTGCAGAAGCCGCTGGGCGCGCGCGATGGTGACCTGCGCGCACTGCTGATGGCGGGTTTCGCGCAGCTGGACGTATTGCAGCTGCCTGCCCACGCCGCGTTGTCGGCAACGGTGGATGCAGCGCGCGCGCTGGGCCGTGAACGTCAGGCCGGCATGGTCAATGCTTTGCTGCGCCGTGCGCAGCGCGAAGGCTTTGCCGAAGCGCGTGCCGAAGACGCCTGGCCGGCATGGTTGCTGGCCCAGGTGCAGCGTGATTGGCCGCAGCAGGCGCCTGAAATCATCGCCCAGAGCCTGCAGCCGGCACCGTTGTGGCTGCGAGTCAATCGTCAGCAATACACGCGCGAAGCCTACCTGGCGGTGTTGGCCGACGCTGGCATCGAGGCCATTGCCGAACCACTGTCGGCCGACGCGGTGCGTCTGCCGGTTGCGGTGCCGGTGAGTAGCCTGCCTGGCTTCGCGCAGGGTGCCGTGTCGGTACAGGATCTGTCGGCGCAACAGGTGGCCGATGCCTTGCAGGCCCCGGCAGGTGCACGGGTGCTGGATGCCTGCGCGGCGCCGGGCGGTAAATCCGCGCATCTGCTGGAGCGCGATCCGTCGCTGCAGCTGGTCGCACTGGATATCGATGCGCGGCGCCTGCAGCGCATCCGTGAAACCTTCGCGCGTACCGGTGTTGGTGCGCAGGCGCAGGTATTGGCGGTGGACGCCGCCGATACTGCCGCCTGGTGGGATGGCAAGCCGTTTGATGCGGTGTTGCTGGATGCGCCGTGTTCGGCCACCGGCATCATCCGCCGCCAGCCGGACGTGCTGCTGCACCGTCGCGCCGAGGACATCACCGCGCTGGCCGCATTGCAGTCGCGACTGCTGGATGCACTGTGGGCGGTACTGCGCCCAGGTGGCGTGCTGCTGTACTCGACCTGTTCGATCCTGCGCCAGGAAAACGGCCAGCAGGTAGCGGACTTCCTCGCGCGTACCCCGGACGCACAGGTGCAGGCACTGCCCGGTTCATTCGGTCACGAGGTTGCTGGCAACCGCCAGCGGTTGCCGGGTGAGCAGGGCGGGGATGGCTTCTTCTATGCGCGGCTGGTGAAAGCGTCAGCTTGAGTGGCTGGTGCTGACAGGAGTGCCGTGGTCCGCTGCCAGTAGTTCTTCATAGACGGCCACGATGGCCTTGATGAAGCGCTCCATGCCAAATTCTTCGGATGCAATCGCGTGCGCTGCGGCACCCATGCGCGGCAGGGCATCGCGATGCTGCAACATCCAGCGCAGCGTCGTAGCCATGGCTTGGTGGTCATGCACCGGCACGATCCAGCCGTCGACACCCATACGGATGTTCTCCGGTAGACCAGAGTAATTGGTGACCATCACCGGCTTGCCCATGCACATCATCTCGCGACAAGCGTAGGAGAGTGCTTCCGTCGCATGGGAGATCACGAAGCCGGCATCGAATGCCGCCACTACCGGGCGTACGTCCTGTAGCAGTCCGGGAAAGTGGAACTGCGCTTCAAGCCCGGCGGCACGGACAATCGCCATCTGCTTCTCGGACGGAGGGTGGCCAGCGACTACCACCTGCACCTGACTTCGTTCGTCTTCATCAAGCAGCTTCAGTGCACCGGCGATGTCAGTCCAGCTCTTGTAGTCGGATGTCCCGGCATTGCTGCCTATCACCAGGCTGGCAGGGTCATTGGTGAAGCCTGCCCGCAGCGCATTGATGTCGGCGCCTGCAAACGGGGTGAAGTGATCGGTGTCGATACCGTTGTGGACCGTCTGTGGCTGGCACGCGCGATAGGCAGTTGTCTGCAGCTGGCGGAGAACGTATTCACTGACGGCAATCACTTTGTCGGTATTGAAGCGAGCACGCCAGATATGTTGAATGCCGCGTAGCGGTTTGGTGTTGTGCTTGGTCAGAATGATGCGCGGGCGCGGCGACAGGCCGCGCAGTGCGGCGATGGTGAGGCGGTGATCCGCCGAACCATTGACATGGATGATGTCGAAGCGGTGGCTGCGCAGGTACTCCCGGAGCTGGCGCACCGCCCCGGCACGCTCGCGTAGTTTGCGCAGGCCATTGGGAAAGGGTTGTGCCAGGGCGTGGACGCCATGCAGCGCCTTTGCTTCCTCAAGCAAGCGGCTGCCCGCCGGGGCTGCAACATGGACCTCATGGTGCGGGCTCAGTGCCTGCGCAAGGTCACGGATGTAGGTGGTGTGTCCGCCCCCGCTGCCGCTGTGAAAGTTGGTGTAAAGCAGTTTCATGGGTAGCGGGGGCTCAGGATGATCAGCAATCTGGATGTGGGTGGAGGAGCTCGCTGTGGTTGTCGATGCCTTGTTCGCAGCGCGTGATCTTGTTGGCGACGGTTGCCTGCAGGATGCGGTTGTTGGGCAGGCTCATGTCGTCGACATCCGGTGGTGCACGGGAGTTATGCCATAGGTGGACAGCCAATGCCGCCCATTTGAGTGGCCGCCGACGCAGGCCGGTATTCTGCAGGCGCTCGGCCAGCTCGCGGTCTTCGGCGCCATAACCTTCCATGCGCTCGTCGAAACCATTGACCTTGATAAGGTCATTTCGCCAGAAGCTCATATTGCAGCTCATCACCCGGCCGCCTTGCTTTGAGCGCGCCTTCTGCCGCGCAAGCCAAGGTTGGCGGAAGGCATATTGGCGGCGTGTGCAATCAAAGTCATTGAAAGCCGCGTCGGTCCAGGGGGCGAACCTCGCCTGCCCACCCGCAAGCAGGCGTTGGCTTTCGCAGACGCTGGCTTTCAAGCGGCCGCCCTGGAGGAAAAAGCCAGGGGACGCGAGCATCTGATGATCGGCCACGAAATCCTTGTGCAGGATCATGTCTCCATCCAGCAGGATCACATAATCCCTGGTGCTGGCTGCGATCGCTCGATTTCGGCAGCGTGCGGCACGGAAGCCGGCGTCTTCCTGCCAGATGTGGCGCAGCGGGACCCCGAGTTTCTCTTTCCAGCGCGCAACCACCTCTGCGGTGGCCTGGCCGGAACCATCATCGGCTATCAGCACTTCATCGGGTAGCCGGCGCTGCCTGCTGACACTTTCCAGTGTCAGTTCCAGGGCTTCGGGCCAGTTGTACGTCAGAATCGCCAAAGAGATTTTCATGGATTGTCCGCGCACGGCGCGTCGTGCCCTTGGTGAATGAGCCGCCCACATAAACGAGAACCAAGAAATCCCGCACCACCTGTAACCAGGACGCGTTGCATGGAACACTCTTAAAAGAAGTCAGGGGGAGGGCGGGCGAGGGTGGTCGATGCCCAGCTGGCGCGACTATTCTGCCACGGCCTGCAATCTTCGGCTGTGGCTGTGGCGCTATGGGTCTAGGCGCGCGCGGTCGTGGTTACAGGCTTGCCGCGGCCTGGCATCAGGTCCAGCCCCAGGCTGGCAGAAAGTGCCGCTGTGCCCCATGCGGCCCACTTGATCACGTCGCGACGGCGCAGCAGCAGGCCGTAGACCACGACGGCCGGTAGCGTGGCAGCCAGCAGCTTGGCCAGATGCCATCGTCCGGCCGCCGGGCCCATGTAGCGGCGGATGGCGATCTGGCGTGAGCGTGCGTAGTGGAAACGCTTGATGAAGTCGATGCGCATGCTGGGTGCCGAGGAGGCGCCACCCTTGTGGAAGGCGCGCGCCGCCGGCTGCAGCAGGCATTGATGACCGGCTTTGGCCATCCGCAGGCACAGGTCATCGTCTTCGTAGTAAAGGAAGAAGACTTCGTCGAAGCCGCCAATCTCCCGGAATGCATTGGTCCGCTGCAGCTGGCAACAGCCGTGGATCCATTCGGCGGCGGTGACCTTGTCCGGCACCGTGAACGTACTGTCTACCCCCGGCCTGAAGAATGCCTGGCGGTGCGAGATCTGTGGAACGGTTTCGCTACGCCAGTTCTGCGGGCCAACCACGCCGGCCTGCGGGTGCTCGCGCATGCAGTCCAGCAGGCATTGCAGGTCGGCCGGGGCGATGACGCAATCCGGGTTGAGCAACAAGGCGAACGGCGTCTGCACGGCCGCCATGGCCTGGTTGTTGGCGGCGCCAAAACCGGCGTTGCTGGTGCGGGTGATCAGTCGCGCATGCGGGATGCGTCGGGCGATACGGGTGGCGGTGTCATCGCAGCTGCCATTGTCGATGATGACTACATTGGGGAACGGGGCGAGCGTGCTTGCCATCGCCTCCAGAAGAGCCGAGCTGTTGTAGGTGACGCAGACAATGGTCACCTCATCGAACGGCGTACTGGGGCTCATGATGTGGATTCGCGTGCTCTACCGACGCCGTGCCAAGGGAAGCTGCCCAGCGGGATGCTGGCTATCAGCAGCATGAAAACATGACGGTGGGTGAAGTTGCTCCAGAGGCCATTGGCCAGGCCGGCAGCCACATAGATGATGAGGATGCTGGCAAAGATACCCTTTTGCGGGCCAGGCAGCTTGCTCACATGGCCGGCAAAGGCCAGCAGAAGCGCAGCGAATACCAGCAGCCCGGCCGTGCCTTCCTCGGCCAGGATGAGCAGGGCTTCCTGGTGCGGGTGGCCGGTGATGAAGGGGGCCGAACCCGGGATGGTACGCATCTGCTCCAGGTAAATGGGCTCCCACTGATTCAGGCCATGCCCGAACACCGGCGCATCGGCGATGATCGGCAGGGTCTGCTGCCACAACCATAGGCGGATGCCGCTGGACGTGGGTTCCTGGGCGACCAGGTAGCTGTCGACTTCCTCGGTGATCGAGCTCAGCATGCGTTCGCGGATGCTGGGTGTCGACCACAGCGCGCCAATGGTGACGATGACCAGACCGAGACTGATGATCAACGTGCGCCAGCCGTTGAAACGGTGGGCAACAAGCCGGTAGATCCAATACCCGAGCAGCGGCAGCAACACGATGTAGGTGGTGCGGCTCTGGATCAGCAGTACCACGTTGCACAGCACGACCGCGGCGGCGACCCATGCGGTGATACGCCATCGCCGCTGGTTGCTGTCCAGAGCCACTGCGACCAGCATCGACATCAGGATCAGGCTTGCCAACCCTTGCTGGGTGTATTCCTTGAAAACGGTATTGCGCATGGACGGCTGGATTTCAGCCACCGCCCGCTGCGGTACCACGCCGAACTGCATCAGGTAGGAGATCAGCACCACCAGCCCGGCGGCGACAGCAAATGCAGCCAACGCACGCCAGCGCCAGCGCGAATCGCGCAGCAGGCTGGCAATGAGCAGCGGGTACAGGCAGCCCCACATGGAGGCTTCGCCAAACGCCGGGGCACCGGAGCCGATCCAGGCATGCAGCGCGCTCGCAAACAGAACGCTGAACCAGACCAGGAAGCCGATGACCACCGGCTCACGCAGCGCGGCGCGCCAGCGTGCAACCAGGTCCGCGCCAGCCAGTGAACACAACAGGCTCAAGCCCAGCAGGATGTTGGTGGCGGGCTTGTTGAGGGGGGCGGCGAACAGCGTAAGCACCGCGCACCATTGACCAACCGTCAGCAGCCGGCTGCGCAGTGCCTGTAACAGCAGGGGAGATTGGACCGCAGACAGCTGATTCACGTGATGGATCACACCGGTTGGGCGTGGATACGCCGCTGGGAAAGTGGCAGTGACAGCAGAACGGCCACCGTGCAACCAGTCTGATTTTCAGTCGGTAGAACGAACAATTCTAGCGATGCAAACCCGCATCTTCAACGAACTGCGTCGCGTGTTCATGGTACATGGCGCTGCACGTTCAGCAAAAATCGCTGTCCTTCAGTCGAGCGGTTTATCAACGCTGGCACCCGTGGATGGCGTGACCAGCGGCTGCCCGTTCTGCAGCAGCCACAGCATGATGGTCTTCTGGCGCACGTAGTTGGCGCTGACGAAGGCCTCGATCAACCCCGGCCAGCCGTCCAGGAAGCCGCGCTTGACCACGTAGCTGCGGATGAAGCGCCAGCTCGGGGCGATGATCAGCTTGCCCAGGCTGGCGTGCTTGCCCTTGGCGAATTCGTGCTCGGCCATCATCCGTGCGTATTTCTGCTTCTTGTCCAGCAGTTGCAGGAAGCTGCGGTAGGGGTGGTGCAGCAGATCGCCCTTGAGCAGGGCGGCGGGGCCATCCAGGGTGACTGCTTCGTGGATCTCGCGATCGCCGCGCCAGCCGCCGTGGCGGCGGTCGAACAGGCGCAGCACCCGGTCCGGATAGGCGGTGCCATGGCGCAGGAAACGGCCGAAGTATTCCGAGCAGCGTGCGAAGCGGTAGCCAACGGCGCGCTTGAAGCCGGCGTCACGTTCGGCCTCGATGGCGGCGCGCAGTTCCGGGTTGACCCGCTCATCTGCATCCAGGCACAGCACCCAGTCGTGGCTGGCCTGTTCCACGCAGAACGCCTTCTGGCTGCGGAAGCCGCTGAAGGCGCGTTGCACCACGCGGGCGCCAGCGGCTTCGGCCACCGCCACGGTGGCATCGGTCGAAAACGAGTCCACCACCACGATCTCGTCGCAGAACGCCAACGAGGCAAGGCAGTCGCCGATGCGGTCGGCTTCGTTGAAGGCGATGATGCAGGCCGACAGGCGTGGGCGCTGGGTGGGCAGGGCGGTGCTTGGGCTGGGCATGCGACGTCTGGCGCGTGGGATCGGACCAAAGCCTAGCAGCGACGGCTTTCACTGGCGATGCGATAATTTCGGCATATCCGGGATATTCAGGAGTTCCCCACCGTGCCACGCCACTATCTGCTGTACGGGTCCGAGCGCTATGCGCTGGCCATCCTCCGCCCGCTGCAGGCGGCGATCCGCGCGCGTGGTGATGAGGCGGCATGGTTTTTCGATGGCCCGGGTGCGGAAGACCTGACTGCCGACGAGACCCTGCTGAGCGTTGAGCAGGTGCGCGCATGGAACCCCTGCGCGGTGATCACCTCGTCCAACGCGGTGCCGCACTTCTTTCCCGGGGTGAAGGTTGAGACCTTCCACGGCTTTGACGCGGGCAAGCCGCGCCACATCTACATCCGTGGCTTCTTCGACCTGTACTGCACCACCGGCCCGCGCGATACCGCTGCGTTCTCGGAGCTGGCACAAAAGACCGGACATTTTTCGGTGGTGGAAACCGGCTTCCCGAAGATCGACCCGTTCATGAGCCAGCTCAAGGACCAGCCCGATCCGGTGCGCGAGCCGCCAGTGATCCTGTACCACTCCACCTTCTCGCCGTCCTGGAGCGGTGCCGGCATCCTGTACGACGAGATCAAGCGGCTGTCGCAGACTGGCGAATGGCGCTGGATCGTCACTTTCCATCCGAAGATGGACCCGGAAATCACCGCCAAGTACCGCGCGCTGGAAGGCCCGTACCTGCGCTTCGCCGATGACGACAACATCCTGGACCTGTTCCCGCAGGTGGACATGATGTGCTCGGACACTTCTTCGGCACTCAACGAATTCCTGCTGACCTACAAGCCGGTGGTGACCTTCAAGAACCGCCGGCCCGGGCCGCAGCTGCTGGACATCGATGACCCCGCACAGTTCGAGGGTGCGATCCGTACTGCCTTGTCGCGGCCGCCGGAACTGATGGCGGCGGTGCGCCAGTTTGCCGATCAGCTGCATCCCTATCGCGATGGCCAGTCCAGTGAGCGCATCCTGCAGGCGATCGATGACTTCATCGCCAAGGGCGGCCGCAACCGCAAGCCCAAGCCGCGCAACTGGTGGCGCAAGATCAAGCTGCGCAAGCGCATTGGTTATTGGGGGCCGGCGCGGGTCTGATCGCGCGAAGTGATCACCTCTCCCCTTGCGGGAGAGGGAGAGCCTCACCAGCGCAGCTTGCGCCGCACCATCTCCCGCTCAAGCTGCGCCATCAATGCACGCGCCTGGGCTTCTTCCAGAAAGCGCAGCTGCAAGGCGGGTGCTCCACCTGCGCCAGCCGTATCCAGGGTCAGTGTCGCGGTGCCGAACCGCCGGTCCAGCGGTGAACGATCCAGCCGCAGGGCCTGCAGCTTGTCCAGCTCGGCGACCCGCCACCAGCGGTTCCACCAGCCACCACGTATGGCCACGCGCTGCGCATCGATGTTGTAGCCGATGCGGCTTACCTGGCGATGCGCCTTCAACGCCGACCACGGCAGCCATAGCAGCGGTAGCAGACCCCATGCACTGCTGGTTTCGTAAACCAGCAGTGCAGACAACAGGCCCATCAACAGCAGCGCCGGCAGACACAGGCGCCACCAGCCGCGGGTGCTCACCGGCTGCCATTGCGTAGGCGGCCATTGCAGCTGCGGCAGCAGGTGCTGCAACAGGCCGTCGCAGATGGCCGGCGTTGCCAGCGGAGCCAGTTCCTTCAGTGCACGCCCGTCCTGCTCCTGCTGCTGGCCGCCACTGGCGATATCCACGCGCAGCTGGCGGCGCTTGAACAGACGATGCAACGCACCTTCGCGCAGGGTCCAGGCCTGGATGCGACGGCGTGCCACGCTGCTGCGCACGCGGGTGAAAAGACCGCGTTCGACGGTGAGGCGGCGGTCGGCCTCGCTCAGGCGGAAGCCGTAGTACTGCACGATCGCCAGGCCCACCGACAGCAGCCGCATCAGCACCAGTGCGAAGGCAAGCAGCAGGATGCCGGTAGCAACCATGGTCAGCGTGCCCAGCTGCAGCTGGCTGGCATAGCCGAAGGCGTGGCGGCCCTGTTCTTCGATGAAATCGGAGGTGGCCCGGCGCGGGAACAGCTGGTAGGCCGCACCGATCGCCGCTGCCACGACAACCATTGCGCGGTTGGAAATAAGCCCCTGCCGCACGAGTTCGGACAAGGGCAGGCTAAGCAGCACACCGTCGGTGGGGGCGTCGGCCCGCTGCTCGACTGTCGCTGCTTCGCTGCCGCCCTGGCGGATCAGTCGTTCCAGCTCCAGCGCCTGCGCCAGTTTGAGTACACGCATTTCCGCTTCGGGTTTGTCGCCGCCAGCAGATTCCAGCCGCAGCTCGGCCACGCCGAACATGCGGTGCAGCAGGTTCTGATGCACCACCACATTGTGGATGCGCGCGAACGGAATCTCGCGACGGGTGCGTTCGAAGATGCCGCTGCGGATGCTCAGCGCATCATTGCCGATGCGGTAGCGGTAACTCAGGTATTGCAGCACCGCAGTGGTGACCAGCGCGACTACGATCGCGGCACTGATCCAGTGGTGGTAGGGCAGGTCGTCATCGCGCCGGCTGCCGAACACCAGCAAGGCAACCAGCGGCAGCAGGAACTGCTGCACCTGCTGCTGCAGGGCGAACAGCCACGACCATGGATGCAGCCGCTGCTCGTCGCTGGGGATGGGGGGCGGCAGTTCGCTCACAGTGCGTCGTCGTCGTGGTCGAGCTGCCGCGCCAGGCGATCACGCAGGCGCTCGGCATCGGCATGTGCCAGCCCGGCCACGGCGACGGTGTTCATGCGGGTTCCAGCGGTATGCACGATCAAGGTCGCCAGGCCGGCCATGCGTTCCAGCGGGCCACGGCGCAGGTCCAGGTGCTGCACGCGCGATACCGGCACGTGGCTTTCGCTCTGCCACATATGGCCACGGCGTACGCCCAGCGATTGCGTGTCCAGCCGCCAGAAGGTGAGCCGATGCCGACGCCAGCCGAACCATGCGCCAAGTAGTGCGCCCACTGCGGCTGCAGCCAGGGGAATCGGCAACCAGTTCGATTGATCGGTAGCCAACATCAGCACTACGCCGGCGGCACCGAACAGCAGGGCCATGCTCAGTGCCGAACCGGCGGCAGCGAACAGCGCGCCGCGTGGCGGCAACGGTTGCCACTGGATGTCGTCCGGCAGCGGCGTATCGAAGGCAGGAGGTTCAGTCATGCGCAGACGATATAACGGCGGGGCCGTACAGCGGTAGGTGGGGCCGCAATCGCAGTTGTAGGAGCGGCGTCAGCCGCGAAGCTGGCGAGGCTGCAGACCGCCGAAAGGCCTGCATTCGCAGTTTCAAGGTGGGGCGCCATTGTGGGCGCCGGATGTATCTGTGGCTTCGCGGCTGACGCCGCTCCCACAAAAAATCAAAACGCTTACTGCGCCGCCATGATCAGCGCATCCACATCCAGGTGATGGCCGGCGCGTGCGGCCTTGGTGCGCAGGTACTGCTCATTCTCGTGGGTGATCTCGCCGGTGACCGGCACGCAGCCCACGACTTCGATGCCGGCTTTGCGCAGGTGCTGCACCTTGGTCGGGTTATTGGTCAGCAACTGGATGCGTTGCACGCCCAGCGCACGCAGCATGGCCACCGCGCTGCCATAGCGCCGCTCGTCGGCACCAAAGCCCAGCTGGGCATCGGCGTCGATGGTGTCCAGACCTTCGTGCTGGTAGCCGTAGGCGCGCATCTTGGCGGCGATGCCGGTGCCGCGGCCTTCCTGGTCCAGGTACAACAGGATGCCGCCGCCCAGCTCTTTGAGCGTGCGCAGTCCGCGCCGCAGCTGGTCGCCGCAGTCGCATTTGAGCGAGCCGAACAGGTCGCCGGTGAGACAGGACGAATGCACGCGCACCGGCACGATGCCGCTCATGTCCGGATTGCCGACGATCACCGCAACCTGGTCACGCTGCGCCACGCCGCCACGGAATACCGCGAACTCGCTCATGCCGACATCACGCAGCGGTACCGGCGAGCGCGTCACCAGTTCGTAGTCTTGGCCGGCCTGGCCAGCACCTTCGTACAGGGCGGTGGTGTCCAGCTGCAGGCAGTCATCAAACGGGCTGCTTGCAGCACCCAGTTCCACTGAAATCATGGCCGGCAACAGCAAGCCCAGCCGCGCGACTTCCACTGTCGCTGCATCCAGCGCATTGCCATTGGCTTGCGCATCGGTCGGCGCGACTGCATCGCGCAGGTAAGCAAGGGCTGGCAGCTCGGCAAACGCGCGATCAGCCAGTGGCAGGTGGATGCCGTTGGCGGCGTTGATGCCCAGGGTTTGCGCGCGCGCTGCACTCAGGAACAGGTAATGGCGACCTTGCGCGGCCTCGGCAAAGGCGGCGTAGCCTTCCGGCGAACTGCTGTCCAAGGCAATGCTGGCCAGCCGCTGCTCACCATCGCTGATCACCACTGGGCGGCCGGCGCGGAGTTCGGCGGCGGCACGCTCGCAACGGATGGCGGCGGTCTGGCCGAAGTAGGACGGGCTGGCGGAAGCGGGGTTGTTCATTTGAAACCTTATGGGGGCCGTTGGCAGTCGAATCAATCGAGCGGCACGGGTGACGCAGTGTTGCAGCAGCAGGTTCAGTGCGGGTGACGGGCGGTGGCGTAGGGGTCGTGCTCGCCGCTGCCCGGTGGCCGCAGCGTGTAGCGCTTGTAGGTCCACTGGTACTGCGCAGGATCGCGGCGGGCGATGCGTTCGATGCCGGCATTGAGGGTAGCGGCGGCAAGTTGCAGATCCGGGTCGGCGATCAGGGCCTCGGCCGGTTCGATGTGCAGGGCGAAGTCCAGGTTGGGGCCGGTGCGCTCGCACCAGCCGTACAGCAGGGTGGCGCCGGTGCGCTCGGCCAGGCGGTTGACCAGGGTCATGGTCAGCGCCTGCATGCCGAAGAACGGCACGAATACGCCGTCGCCGTTCTTGGGTTGCTGGTCGGGCAGGATGCCGGTGGCACCGCCTTCCTTGAGTACCTTGAACAATTGCCGCACGGCTGGGCCTTCAGCACGCACCTGGCGCACGTTGTCGCCGCCGCGGCACAGCTGCAGGAATTCATCGCCGACCGGGTTCTCCGGCGGTGCATAGACAATGGCGATCGGGCCGCGCGAGGCCAGCCATTGGTTCAGCAGCTCCCAGTTGCCGTAATGCGGGGCAATCACGATCACGCCCTTGCCCGAGGCCAATGCGGCGTCGTAGAGCTCCTGACCATGGCGTTCGCGCAGGTGCCGGGACAGGTTCTGGGCCGGGTCATGTGTCCACAGGTACAGGGTTTCCAGCGCCTGGCGGGCCGTGGTGCGCAGCACCTCGCGGTGCAGACGCTTGCGCTGGGCGGCGTCCAGCTCCGGGTAGGTCAGTTCCAGATTGCGGCGGGTCACCCGGCTTTCGCGGGCATTGATGCTGCGCCACAGCCAGGCCACCGTGTCGGCCAGGGTCCGCTGCCAGGACCAGGGCAGGTGGGTCAGGGCGCAGGCGAGGCGGTAATAGAGCTTGGCGGTGGATTGCGGTTTCATTCCCCCCAGTTTAGCCGCTGGCGCCCGGTGCTATGGTGCCCGGCCCTACAGCAGGAGCTGCCAATGCTTTGCCTGATCCAACGTGTCACCCAGGCCTCGGTCACCGTCGACGATGCCGTGGTCGGGCAGATCGGCCCGGGCCTGCTTGCCCTGGTGGGGGTGGAGCCGGGCGACGATGAGGCGATGCTGTCGCGGATGGCGGACAGGCTGCTCGGTTACCGGGTTTTCGCCGACGATGCAGGCAAGATGAACCGTTCCTTGCGCGATACCGGTGGTGGGCTGCTGCTGGTCAGTCAGTTCACCCTGGCCGCCGATACCCGTTCAGGCATGCGCCCGAGCTTCACCAGCGCCGCGCCGCCGGCCGAGGCTGAACGGCTTTTCAACCGATTGGTTGCCATCTGCCGTGAAAAGCACGCCTCAGGGGTGGAAATCGGTCGCTTTGGTGCCCATATGGTTGTCAGCCTGATCAATGATGGGCCCGTAACCTTTCTGCTCAGACCGTAGCGCGCCGCGAACCCACCGCCCCGGCAAGCGCTATGCTGCGCTGGTATAATGCTAGGTTCCCATCTTCACAATCGCCGGTGGCGCGAGCATTACATGGCCAACGAACGTCCTGCCCAGCAAAACGACATCAAGCTTCTGATCAGCAAGGGCCTGGAACAGGGCTACCTGACCTACGCCGAAGTTAACGATCATCTGCCCGACGACATGGTCGATCCGGAACAGATCGAAGACATCATCGGCCTGATCACCGGCATGGGCATCGATGTCCACGAAGTTGCCCCCGACGCCGACACGCTGATGCTCAGCGACGGCAACACCGGCAACCGTGAAGTCGATGATACCGCCGCTGAAGAAGCTGCTGCTGCACTTACCGCACTCGACACCGAAGGTGGTCGCACCACCGACCCGGTGCGCATGTACATGCGCGAAATGGGTACGGTCGAGCTGCTGACCCGCGAAGGCGAAATCGCCATCGCCAAGCGCATCGAAGAAGGCCTGGGCCAGGTGCAGGCTGCACTGGGCACCTTCCCGCTGGCTGTTGAGTCGGTGCTGGCTGATTACGAACTGCACAAGGAAGGCAAGAAGCGCCTGGCCGAAGTGATCGTCGGCTTCAACGACCTGGTCGAGGAAGCGCCGGCACCGGCCGTTGCCGAAGACACCAGCGATGACGCTGATGCCGATGGCGACGAAGAAGACGACGGCGACGACGTCGAAGAAGAAGCCGGCCCGACCGGTCCGGATCCGGTGGAAGTGGCTGCCCGCATGGAGCAGTTGGCCGCCGACCTGGCCAAGTTCAAGAAGGCGCACGCCAAGGGCGACGTCAAGGCCCAGGCCAAGCTGCGCGAAGAAATCTCGGCCACCTTCGTGACCCTGAAGCTGCCGTTGCCGCTGACCGACGTGCTGGTACGCCTGCTGCGCGACACCATGGCGCAGGTCAAGTCGCAGGAGCGCCGCGTGCTGCACCTGGCCACCATCACTGCCCGTATGCCGCGTAAGGATTTCATCCGCTCGTGGGAAGGCAACCAGACGAATCTGGAGTGGGTGGAAGACGCGATCAAGCGTAAGCAGAAGTGGTCTTCGGCCCTGCGTGATGTCAAGGACCAGATCGTGTCCGAGCAGCAGGCCACCATCGACCTGGAAAAGAACACCCAGCTGAGCCTGGACGAGCTGAAGGAAATCAGCCGCGTCATGGCCTACGGCGAAGCCAAGGCGCGCAAGGCCAAGAAGGAAATGGTCGAGGCCAACCTGCGTCTGGTCATCTCCATTGCCAAGAAGTACACCAACCGCGGCCTGCAGTTCCTGGATCTGATCCAGGAGGGCAACATCGGCCTGATGAAGGCCGTCGACAAGTTCGAATACCGTCGCGGTTACAAGTTCTCGACCTATGCCACCTGGTGGATCCGCCAGGCGATCACCCGTTCGATCGCCGACCAGGCCCGCACCATCCGTATTCCGGTGCACATGATCGAGACGATCAACAAGTTGAACCGCATTTCCCGCCAGATGCTCCAGCAGTACGGCCGCGAGGCCACGCCGGAGGAGCTGGCCAAGGAAATGGACATGCCGGAAGACAAGATCCGCAAGGTGATGAAGATCGCCAAGGAGCCGATCTCGATGGAAACCCCGATCGGCGACGACGAGGATTCGCATCTGGGTGACTTCATCGAGGACACCAACGTGGAGTCCCCGATCGAGAACACCACCAACATCAACTTGTCCGAAACCGTGCGTGACGTGCTGGCTGGCCTCACCCCGAGGGAAGCCAAGGTGCTGCGCATGCGCTTCGGCATCGACATGAACACCGATCACACGCTGGAAGAAGTGGGCAAGCAGTTCGACGTCACCCGCGAGCGTATCCGCCAGATCGAGGCCAAGGCGCTGCGCAAGCTGCGTCATCCGAGCCGTTCGGAGCAGCTGCGCAGCTTCCTCGACATCGAGTGAGTGGTGGCTTGCAAGTGATAGCCGGCGCGTAAGCGCTGGAACGAAAAACCCCGCCTTGGCGGGGTTTTTCGTTTTCTGGTTTGCGACGGTGCGGTCGGTGTCCGGATCCAGCCTGCCTGCGCTACTGACGGCAGTCTATGGTCGCTTGCGGGTAGTGTGTATCGTGTGTATTTTGTCTGCATGAAAAGCGCGGACCTCATCAAGGAGTTGATGACCAATGGATGGACATTGGACCGCGTGCGTGGCTCTCACCATGTTTACGTCCATCCGGACAACCCAAGCATCATCACCGTCCCGTATCCAAAGAAGGACCTGGGAAAAGGGCTGGCAAACAATGTCCGCAGAATCGCGGGGCTGAAATAGGAGGCGATATGCGCTATCCCGTCATGATTGAGGCAGGCGACGAAAACACCGCGTGGAGCGTGGTTGTTCCAGATCTGCCGGGCTGCTTCTCCGCAGGTGACACTCTGGATGAAGCCATGACCGAAGTGGAAGAGGCTGCCGCTGCGTGGATCGATTCGGCGCTGGATGCAGGTCGTGCGATCCCCCGGCCGTCCAGTGCCCAGGCTGCATTGGAAAAGGGCGATTTCGCTGGTTGGATGGTGGCTTACATCAATGTAGATCCCTCCTTGCTCGATGACACGATCGAGCGCGTGAACATCACACTGCCGCGCCGTGTGCTGATGCGCTTGGACGCGAATGCGAAGGCTGCCGGTGAGAGCAGGTCTGCCTATATCGCGCATCTGGCTGCGCTGAACTGACGCCGTTCCTCTGGGTTGATCGAGAGGCTAGATACTTTTGCAGCTGCAGATCGCGACAGGACGAAGCTGCGTCATGTTGCAGCGAACCGATGGACTAGCCACCGTGAGCCAGGCATGGTTCGGATGGGGCCGCTCGCAGCGCGTTTGCTGACCAATGAGCTCCGCGACAATGGGTGCAGCCGCAGCTTGGATCGCTCCATTCGCGGTGATCCGGCCGTTCGCAATCCATGTACATCGAATCAGACGCAGGGAAGTAGTCGCGAACGGGTCACCTCCACTACACTGTGCAGTCAGCGCGGGCCTATAGCTCAACGGTTAGAGCAGAGGACTCATAATCCTTTGGTTCCAGGTTCGAATCCTGGTGGGCCCACCATTTCATAATCCAGCGAAGTCCAGTGCAGTCCGGGAAGTGGCTGAAATACAAGGTTTTATAGGTTTTTTTTCATCCAATCTAGTTCGATGTCGTCCGGCATCATCCGATTGGATTGTGAGTAACGGTGTGAGTAAGATTGCGGGGCCGGCCTCCGTTACTCACAATCGCGTTACTCACACACATGCTGACTGACACCAAGCTCCGTAGTCTAAAGCCTCAAAACAAGGTCTTTCGACTCGCAGATGCCAATGGCCTTTGCATCGAAGTGCGGACGACGGGCGCCAAGATATGGCGTTACCGCTACCGATTTGGCGACAAGGCGAACATGCTGACTATCGGGGAGTATCCGCTTGTTTCTCTGGCGGAGGCGCGCGCTGAGCGTGATAGGGCCCGAGCACTGGTAAAAAAAGGTGTGGACCCCAGTATTGTGGCGAAAGTAGAGCGCGCTGCTAAGCAAGAAGAGGCCGGGAATACCTTCGGTAGCCTCGCCGAAGAGTTGATGCTTCAGCGTGCGAAGACGCTCAGTCCTGGTTCGGTCGTTCGCGAGCGTCGAATGCTTGAGAGAGATCTGGGTGGAATCGCTGAGCTGCCGATCCGCAGTATCACCGCGCCGATGCTGTTAAAGGCACTCAGGAAAATCGAAGCGCGCGGAGCAGTGGAGACGGCGCATCGAACCAGGGCTGCCGCAGGCCTTGTTTTCCGCTATGCCATTGCCACGGGACGCGCCGAGAACAACCCTGCGCTTAGCCTTGTTGGTGCTTTGTCTCCAACGAAGACGACGCATTTCTCCAGCATGACCGAGCCTGAAGAGGTCGCCAAGTTGCTCAAGGCCATTTACGGCTATCAGGGGTCCCCTATTGTCTCTGCTGCTTTGAAGCTTTCAGCGCTTCTGTTTGTCCGCCCGGGGGAGCTCCGAGCAGCGCGTTGGTCGGACATCGATCTGCAAGCTGGAGAGTGGCGCTACACGACCAGTAAGACCCATACGGCGCACATCGTCCCTCTGGCACGTCAGGCCATCGAAGTTCTGGATGAGGTTCGTTCGTATTCGAGGCGCAGCGAGTATGTGCTTCCCAGTATTCGGAGTATTTCGAAGTCGATCAGCGAGAACACGATTAATGCTGCTCTGCGAAATCTGGGCTTCGACGGCACGATGATGACTGCTCACGGCTTCCGAGCCATGGCTCGAACGTTGTTAGACGAGGTTCTAGGATACAGGCCAGACTTCATTGAGCATCAGCTAGCCCATGCGGTTCGAGATCCTCTGGGGCGAGCATACAACCGTACGACGCACCTAAAAGAGCGTAAGAAGATGATGCAGGGATGGGCTGACTACTTAGATACGTTGCGAAATCAGAAAATTGCTTAGACGCCTGGTTTCGCTGACTGGTTGCGATGCCATCTGGGCCAAGGGCTGCGAGCAGACGTATGGCAATCCTTTTGGTGAAAAGGTGGGCTATGCGTCCTTGACACCGACAGCAATAGACTTGAGCCTACATAGATGAGCATCGATCTGAATTCACTCACTCTTCGCGAGCTGAGCTCCCTCATCAGCAATGCAAAGCAAAGGCAGAAGTCCCTCAAAGAACGTCTGCCACCTGAGAAGGTCAGAAGGCAATTGACAGCTTTGGCCGGAAAAGCTGGGTACACCATCGAAGAGCTTTTTGGCACGGAAGTGGCGAAAGCGGGGGGAGCTAAAAAATCTCGCCGGCGTAAGCGGCCAAAGATCCAGCCGAAGTATCGTGATCCCGAGAGCCCTTGGAACACGTGGACCGGTCGCGGAAGAATGCCACTTTGGCTGGCGTCCAAGATTCGCTTTGGCCAGAATCCGGTCGATTTCTTAATTCCTGGTGTTGCCAAGCTGACCACGAAGACTAAGCCGTTGACTGGTAAACGTAGGTTGTTCAAGCAAGGCTGATGGTGGCATCAGAAGAATCCGCTACCTGCACATGAAGCACTGGCGGATTCATGGAAAGTCCCAACTTCATTTCGGATGTGGCTGCAATATCGGATAGGCGGTCTCGGCGGCCAGGCTTGTAGTCCAGATGCCACTGCTCTCCTGATTGACAGTACGAAGATCGTAGGTCCTCAACATGTTCAATAGGCCAGAGTGCCCGTAGGCATTGGGTGAGAAGCCAGAGTCAGCTCTCTTGAGATACGTGCCAAAAGCATTGAGCGTGACTTTCCGTCGGGGGCACTGGCTGCAAGCAGCGAGACTGCTTCGACAACGAAACGTGGTCGGCGCTTAATGGGTGCTACAGGACCTGCCGAATGTGGCTCGGTGGCGACCACATCTGTGGGCTTGCATGAGCTAGCTGCAACCGGCTCCGCATTTATTGTCGCTTCTTTGGTCCACTCAAAGAATTGATCGCAAGCGTTACGAAGTGCTTCTGGAGTTTTGGATTCACCGACAATGAAGACTGAAGCGCCTCGTTCGAGAAGTCGGCGGCACAAGTACGCGAAGTCTGAGTCACTGGTGACAAGGCAGAAAATTTCTGCCCGGCGGTCGAAATGTACTTCGAGCGCATCTAGTGCCAAAGCAATGTCTGAGGTGTTCTTCTTTGCAGCGTATTGAAACTGGAGGTGAATCGCCCAGGCTTTTGTAGACACTCTTCAGCCGTTTAGTGCGTACTGCCGTTCAAACTCTATCGGGGACAGGCCGCCATTGGAACCGTGTCGCCGTGTCGGGTTGTA
>NZ_JBRREF010000058.1:0-31037 GCF_056760135.1 Stenotrophomonas sp. STEN023
CCCGGTTCAAAAAACCCCCCCGCATCGGGGGGGGTTTTTTTTGCTGGTTGGCCCGCCGCTTGGCGGGCCTTTCAAAAACCGGTAAAACCAATGCCCCCGTTGGGCGCGGCAACACCATCTGGAAGTGCTTAAGGCCACAAACTACAAACCCCGGCAATGCCGGGGTTTGTTGCACCTTGAAGCTCGCGTCCCATCAGATTACTGGAATGGTCAACCGCCGAGTGCTGTCGGCTTCGCGGCTTACGCCGCTCCTACACGCGCTGCATTACGGCGAAAGCCCCAGCCGAGCATGGCTCGGCACTACATGATTCGCTATCAGCGCACGCCGGTTTCGTTGCGGGCAATGACCAGCCGCTGGATCTCCGAGGTGCCTTCGTAGATATCGGTGATCTTGGCATCACGGAAATAGCGCTCCACATGCCGGCGTGGATCCGCACCGCAGGGTGGGCGATCCACATCGCCGCTTCCCACGTGGCCGACTTGCTAATGCCGCTTCGATGGAGAGACGCTTGCCCTGCGACATGCTGCACGCTGCACGCTGCAAGCAAGGTCAGCAGCTTGGTTGCATCCAGCTTGCGCTTCACCTTGGCGATCCGGACCCTGATCATCTCGACGCTGCCAACTGTCCTGGCGTAACTGCCGATCGATCCAATCGGTCCGTCGCCGCACCGTGCCGCTGCCCGCTCAAACCGAGGTTGAGCCCTGCACGGCTCTATAGGCATTGGACGGGCCTGCGATTGATTGGCCGGTGTTCGCGGCCCGCAGGATATGAGTGCGTTGATGCCGACAACAACACGCTGTCAGGGCAAGGTTCTGGATGCTGCGGTCGATGCGCTGCATCCGCAGTCCTGCCCACAGATTCGGACGCGAGCCCTAAACAGGCCTGGCGCATAACGCCACGAGCTCAACACCGGCGGGTGTCGCAAACAAGCTGCAAAAGGCTGATGAACGCTTTCGGTGCTCCGCCAAAAAATAGGCCTGGGCCTATGTGTTGCCCAACACCCGATCACCACACTAAACGCGGTCAAGAGCATCGCTTCGGTTGCAATACTTCGGTATCAATCAAGCGGCCCTCCGCCCCATGTTTCATTCATCACTGAACCTAGAGAGCCACAACATGTCAATCAAATTTCGCGCATCCATGCTCGGCCTGGCCACCGCCGGTCTTTCCGCCACCGCCTTTGCCGCCCCGCCGCAGTCCGCTGTGATCAACATCACCGGCAAGGTCATGGAAACCAGCTGCGTACTGGACTCGGCCTCCACCAACATCGATGTGAAGCTGCCGACTATCAACAAGGATCTGCTCTCCGCCGAGCAGAGCAGCACCGGCCGCACCGGTTTCTCCATGAAGGTCACCGGTTGCGCTGACGGCGTCAAGGTCTCGGCTGCATTCGTGCCAGACAGCAATGTCGACGCTTACGGCAACTTGACGAACTCCGCCGCTGGCGGTGCCAGCAACGTACAGGTGCAGCTGCTCGACCAGAGTTACAACGTCATCAACATCAACACCGATGACGCCACCAGCCAGCTGGCACGTGCTGTCACCATCAATGGTTCAGCCCCGGCAACCCTGCAGTATTACGCCCAGTACTTCTCGCAGGCCGGCAGCGCCGGCACCGGCGACGTCGCCGCCATGGCGAACTACCAGCTGACTTACGAATAAGCCACTCCGCCCGGGACGCGAGTCCCGGGCCACCAGAGGTACTTGCGATGCTATCCGTTTCTACTCATTGGTTGCGTCCACTGCTCAGCAGTGCCCTGCTCGGCATGTCCGCGTTATCCGCACATGCCGGCGTGCTCATCGATGGGACGCGAGTTGTCTACCCTGCGAAGGAACGCGAAGTCACCGTAAAGTTCACCAACAAGGGACATGCTCCCACACTGATGCAGACATGGGTTGATCGCGGTGATCCCCAGAGCAAACCGCAGGATGCGGATGCTCCGTTCCTGGCAACACCACCAATCTTCCGCCTCGACCCGCAGAAAGGCCAGAGTGTGCGCCTGACCTTCACCGGTGAAGCGCTGCCCCAGGATCGCGAGAGTCTGTTCTGGTTCAACGCGCTGGAGATTCCACCGCTGCCCCAGGATGGCGGCAACCTGATGCAGATCGCAGTACGTTCACGCCTCAAGCTCTTTTACCGACCCGATGGTCTGGCTGGCGACCTGCCCAAAGCCATCGAGCAGGTGAACTGGACGGTAAGACAGCAGGACGATCGCTATGTGTTGCGCGGTGAGAACCCCAGCCCATATCACCTGTCCTTCAGTGCCCTGTCGCTGGAACAGGGCAATCGCAGCACAGATACCGGCGGCGGCATGATTGTCCCATTCAGTCACCAGGACTTCCCGCTAGCCGACTACAACGGCGGCACCGGCGGCAAGGTGCGCTTCCGTTGGATTGGCGACTTCGGCCCGGCTCCGGAACAGACCGCCAATCTGCGCTGATCAGGCGCGGAACGCGCGCCCACCATCGACCCAGGAAACTTCTATGTTTACGACACCCCACTTGCCTCGGCGCAACGCGGGCGGGCAGTCGCACGCCTTTGGTTTGCTGTTAGCCGGTGCCGTTGGTGTGACCCTTACCGCTGGCACATGCCAAGCCGCGCAAGGCGACACCCTGCTGGTTGCATTCAACCCCAATTTTCTGCAAGGGCCAGTCGGCCACCAGGTAGATATCTCCCGTTTCGGGCATGGCAACCCGGTGGTGGCCGGCAGCTATCGACCTGATGTCTATGTCAACCAGAACTGGGTAGGCCGCCACGAAGTCCGCGTCGTCGAAGGATCGGACAAGCGGGGGCCAAGCTACTGCTTCGAACGCAAGCAGGTGGCGGACCTCGGCCTGGACCTGCTGCGCCTGCCAGGCGACACCCATACGCTGGAGACCGATTGCTTTGATATCGCATTGCAGGTTCCTGATGCGCGCGTCGAATTCGATCTCTCTGGCCTGCGATTGGATCTCAGCATTCCGCAGGCATACATGAGCCGTAGTACTCGCGGCCATGTTGATCCGCGCGACTGGGACCGAGGTGTCAACGCCGCCTTCATCGATTACAACGCCAGCTCCTTCCGCCATGACGACGGCAATCGCCAGGCAGCCACTCAGCATTACGTGGGCCTCAATGCAGGCATGAATCTGGGGCACTGGCGCCTGCGCCACAACGGCAGCTATACCCGCAGTAGCACCAATGGCTCGACCGGCGGCCACTACGAGGCCGTGAGCAGCTATGCACAACGTGACCTGACCCGACTCAGGTCACAGCTGACCCTGGGTGAGTACTACACGCCGGCAGACCTGTTCGACAGTGTTCCGTACACCGGCATCCAGCTTGCCTCCGACGATCGGATGCTGCCGGATTCCCGCCGCGGCTTCGCGCCGACCATCCGTGGCACCGCCGACAGCAACGCGCGCGTGACGATCCGCCAATCGGGGGTCCTGCTGTATGAAGCCACCGTGGTGCCAGGCCCTTTCGTCATCGATGACCTGTACAACACAGGCTATTCCGGCGACCTGGAAGTCATGGTATCCGAAGCCGACGGCCGCAGCCGGACCTTCACCGTGCCCTTCGCTTCGGTGGCACAGTTGTTACGCCCTGGCACGTCACGGTACAGCGTAACCGCCGGCAGGTATCGCGACGCCCAACTCAGGCACGCGCCTGACTTCATCCAAGGCAGCTACCAACGCGGCATGTCCAACTATTTGACTGGGTATGCAGGCGGCATCATCGCCAACCGCTATCAGGCAGCGCAGGCTGGCTTGGGACTGAGTACCAAGGTCGGTGCCTTCGCTCTTGACTCCACGTACTCATCCGCGTCCGGCCTTGAGGTACGTGACGGAGTCAGCAGCTCCGCCAGCGGTCTGAGCCATCGTGTGAGTTACAGCAAGCTGTTCGAAAGCACGCGCACCAACTTCGTGGTCGCCGCCTATCGCTTTTCCAGCAATGGCTACCTGGGCTTCGCTGACTACGCATTGGCCCAAGACGAAACTGCTGCCTCGCCCAAGCGCCAGCGCAGCCGCCTGCAGGTGAACATCAGCCAGCCGCTGGCGGAGGGCCTTGGAAGCGTGTTCCTGAGCGGGTCATCACAGAACTATTGGCAGACCGGCAGGACCAGCGATATCAGCTACCAGACGGGTTACTCCAACAGCTATCGCTGGGGCAGCCTGAGCCTGTCTGCCAACCGCGCACGCATGAATCATGGGCAGGCCGACACCCAGTACACGTTCGCCGTGTCGCTGCCACTCTGGCGTTCCAGGCAAGCGGCCTATCTAAGCAGTTCGACCACCTATTCGGACAAGGGGGATGTGAACAGCCAGGTCAGTATCTCTGGTGCACTGGGCGACACCAACCAGCTCAGCTATGGCGTCTATGGCGCGCTTTCGCGTAGCAACAGCGACAGCAGTTCTGCGGCGGGCAGCAATGTGCAGTACCGCTCGGCGAGCACCAATCTATCGGCCAACTACAGCCAGGGCGGCGGTTATCGCCAGTTCGGCCTGGGCGTGTCCGGCAGCGTGCTCGCACACCCTGGTGGAATCAATTTCAGCCAGACCCAAGGGGAAACCCGAGCCATCGTCGAAGCCAAAGGCGCCGAAGGCGCGCGCCTTTTCAACAACACAGGTGCAGAGGTGGGCGGCAACGGCTATGGCGTTGTCTCCAGTTTGATGCCCTACCGCCAGAACGAAGTGGCACTCGACCCCAAGGGGATTTCGCGCGAGGTCGAGCTGCAGTTGACCTCGCAGAACGTAGCACCGCGCTACGGCGCGGTGGTGATGCTCAAGTACCCGACAGTGACCGGTGAACCGGTACTGATGACCCTGCGCGACCAGCACGGCGATGCCTTGCCGATGGGTGCGGAAGTGCTCGATGCGCAAGGCAGGAGCATCACCTTGGTCGGACAAGGCAGCCGCGTGTTCTTCCATGCGCCGGAGCACCACGGTCAACTGACCGTCCGCTGGGGCAACGGCGATGATCGGCAGTGCGATGTGCGCTACCGCCTACCGCAGGCGGGCAGCACGCACGGATCCCCCTTCATCAAAACCGAAGCGATCTGCGCCCCGGCAACCATGCCTGCGCAGAGCGCCACACGCTGATCCATTGAGGTTCCCATGAGAGTCCTGATCTTTTTGCTTCTCCTGCTGCCAGTACCCTCTGCGGTGGCTGCGGTGTGCACTTTCAATTCTGGTACAACCGCCGCAATTGCATCCATTTCCCTGCCCTCCACGTTGAGCATCCCGCGCGACGCCGCCAATGACACACCGCTTTGGGACAGTGGCTGGCGGGGCTTTGCCGACGTCAAATTCCAGTGCACCGGCAGCGGCGCCGTGCATGGCGAACTTGCCGCTGGCATCGGTGCCTCGGTACCCGGTTACACCAGTGTCGGCTTCCCTTCAGTGTTTGAGACCAACGTGCCGGGCATCGGTGTGTCCGTGTTCTGGTGCAACACCATAACTGCCGATTGCAACCCCGACCGGACCAAGATCACTCCACCTCCCAGCCTGAACGTGAACTGGTCGGTAGGTCCCTCGCAGCGAACGATGCGCACCAACTGGCGGGTGATTCTGGTCAAGACGGCACATATTGGAGTCAATCCCGGCACCCTCACGATCGCCGGCCAGTCCCGCGTTTCCTACATCGACCTGGGCGTCACCACGCTGAGCCTGACCGGCAATTCGCAGATCCTCGGCCTGGGGTGCGAGATCAACTCCAACAACCTCAATATCGATGTTCCATTACCTACCGTCCAAGTCTCCGATTTCAATGATGCCTCGCCCGTCCCCATCGGTAGCGCAAGGGCGCGCGCCTTCTCCATCGGGCTGCTTTGTGACAGCGGAGTAAAGGTCAACTACCAGGTCGATGGACCCCAGAGCGGTGACGCAAACAACGTCCTGGCCAACGCCAGCGGAACCGGGATGGCAACAGGCGTGGGCGTGCAGTTGTTCGAGGGGGATGTGAACAGCACCACGGTCCTGCAGTTGGGTTCCAAGAAGCTGCAAAGCACAACCACACAAGGCAACACGCCGGTAAATATTCCGTTGACCGCCAAGTACTATCGCACCGCAGCCGACGTTGCCTCCATCACACCAGGACTGGTTTCAACGACGGCGGTATTCACGCTGACATACGAGTAGACATCCCCAGCTCTGATCCGGCTCCCAGCGCGCCTTCTTTGGAGCAGTCCTCAGCCACGGCAGATCATATCTTCGAGGACTTGATCATGAAGCGGGTTTACCCCGCTTCCACAAGCGCTATTGAAGTCGGGGTGGCAGCCAAGCAGCACTTCACTGCCCAGGCTTGCTTGTTGCAAGGTGAGCCCCCCTTTCCTACTAGGGGAGAAGAGGGGGGAGCAGCAGCCTTCAGCGCACGCCAGTCTCGTTACGAGCGATCACCAGACGTTGGATCTCCGAGGTGCCTTCGTAGATCTCGGTGATCTTGGCGTCACGGAAATAGCGCTCCAACGGCATTTCCTTGGAGTACCCCATGCCGCCATGGATCTGAACCGCCTGATGCGCGATCCACATCGCCGCTTCCGATGCGGTCAGCTTTGCCACCGCTGCCTCGGTCGAGAAACGCTTGCCCTGCGACTTGGCCCAGGCCGCGCGCAAGGTCAGCAGCATCGCTGCGTCCAGCTTGCACTTCATATCGGCGATCTTGGCCTGGATCATCTGGAAACTGCCAATCGGCGCGCCAAAGGACTTGCGGTCCTTCACGTACGCCAGCGAAGCTTCATACGCCGCCCGCGCAATGCCTACCGCCTGCGAAGCAATGCCGATACGGCCCGAGTCCAGCAGGCTCATCGCGATCTTGAAACCCTCGCCTTCCTTGCCGATGACATCTTCCGCGGTGGCAACGTAGTCCTGGAATTCGATCTCGCAGGTCGCCGATGCACGCACGCCGAGCTTGGGCTCGGTCTTGCCACGGCCGAAGCCAGGCTTGCTGGTGTCGATCATGAAAGCGGTGATGCCGCGCGAGCGCTGCTCCGGGTCGGTCATCGCAAACAACACGATATAACGGGCCACCGGGCCGGAGGTGATCCAGCTCTTCTGGCCATTGATCACGAACGAACCATCAGCCTGCTTCACCGCACGGCAGCGCATTGCGGTCGCATCGGAGCCAGATTGCGATTCGGTCAGTGCGAAGGCGCCGATCTCGCGCCCTTCGGCAATCGCCCGCACATAAGTCTGCTTCTGTGCTTCGGTGCCATAGCCGAGCAGCGCGTTGCAGAACAGCGAATTGTTGACCGACATGATGGTCGCGTGGGCGGCGTCGGCTGCCGACACCTCGACGATGGCAAGCACGCTGGAGATCGGATCCATGCCCGAACCGCCGTACTCGACCGGCACCTCGATGCCCATCAAGCCGTTCTCACCCAGCAGGCGGATGTTGTCCAACGGGTACTCACCGGTGGCGTCGAAGTGCTCGGCGCTGGGGGCGATCTTTTCTTTGGCGATACGGCGCGCGACGTCCTGCAGCATCAGCTGCTCGTCGGAAAAACTGAAGTCCACTACACCCCTCCCAGGGTTCATCAAGTTGCGATTGTAACCATCGCAACCCCATTCAGCCTATGCATCGCCTTGACCGAAACTGGCAACATCGCCAAAATATCTCTATATCGCGATAGGTAGATATTTATGGATCTGGAAGACTGGTCAACCCGTCTGAAAGTGTTCGCCGATGCGACGCGCGTGCGTCTGCTGACCTTGCTGGAACAGGAAGAATTGACCGTGGCCGAGCTGTCGGCCATCACCACGCTGGCACAGCCGCGCGTGTCCACCCATCTGGCCCGGCTCAAGGAAGCCGGCCTGGTGCGCGACCGTCGCGCAGGCGTCTCGGCGTATTACCGCTTTGATGAAGCCGCGTTGGATCCTGCCCAGCGCGCATTGTGGCACGCACTGAGCAGTGGCAGCGACGATCCACTGCTGCGCCAGGATGCCGAACGCGTACCGGCCGTGCTCGCGATGCGCGCCGCCGACCAGAACTGGGCCGACAGCGTCGCCGGTGACATGGAGCGCCATTACTCGCCGGGCCGTACCTGGGAAGCGATGGCGCGCAGCGCCCTGCCCTTGCTGGAAACCGGCGACGTGCTGGATATCGCCTCCGGTGACGGCGTCCTCGCCGAGCTGCTGGCACCGCATGCACAGCGCTATGTCTGCATCGATACCAGTGCCCGCGTCGTCGCTGCCGCCAGCGAGCGCCTGCGCAAGCTGCCCAATGTCGAAGTACTGGAAGGCGACATGCACAAGCTGCCGTTCGCCGATGGCAGCTTTGATCTGGTCGTGCTGATGCATGCCCTCACCTACTCCAGCCACCCGGCCAAGGCCGTGGCCGAGTGCGCCCGCGTACTGCGCCCACAAGGCCGGCTGATGTTGTGCAGCCTTGCCCGTCACGAGCACAAAGTCGCGGTGGAAGCGTATGGCCACGTCAATCTCGGCTTCAGCGGCAAGGAGCTGCGCAAGTTCGTTGAGAAGGCCGGCCTTGAAGTTTCCAGCGTGGAGACCGTCACCCGCGAAAAGCGTCCGCCGCATTTCGAAGTGATTTCCTTGATCGCGCATCAACCCTGACCCCTACAATCCGGCCCGCCCTATGCAAGCCCTCCCCTGGCTCCACCCCGAACGCGTCGGCAAGCTGCTCGACGCCCTGGCCACGCGCATTCTGATTATCGATGGTGCGATGGGCACGATGATCCAGCGCCATCGTCTTGAAGAGGACGATTACCGGGGAGCGCGCTTCAGCGGCGGTTTTGACAGCCAGCACGCGCACGGCGCTGGCTGCGAACATGACCTCAAGGGCAACAACGACCTGCTGCTGCTGACCAAGCCAGAGGTGATCGCAGGCATTCACATCGCCTATCTGGAAGCAGGCGCGGACCTGCTGGAAACCAACACATTCAACGCCACCTCGGTCAGCCAGGCCGATTACCACCTCGAGCACCTGGTCTACGAGTTGAACAAGGCCGGCGCCCAGATCGCCCGCCAGTGCTGCGATGCCATCGAAGCCACAAACCCGGACAAACCACGCTTCGTGATCGGCGTGCTGGGCCCGACCAGCCGTACCGCCTCGATCAGCCCGGACGTCAACGACCCTGGCTTCCGCAACACCAGCTTCGACGAGCTGCGCGCCACCTACCGCGAGGCCATCGACGGCCTGATCGACGGTGGTGCCGACACGCTGATGGTGGAAACCATCTTCGACACGCTCAACGCTAAAGCTGCCTTGTTCGCCATCGAAGAAGTGTTCGATGCGCGAGGCGGCCGGCTGCCGATCATGATCTCTGGCACCATTACCGATGCATCCGGCCGCACCTTGTCCGGGCAGACCGCTGAAGCCTTCTACGCATCGGTCTCGCACAGCCAGCCACTGTCGGTCGGCTTCAACTGCGCCTTGGGCGCTACCGATATGCGCCCGCACGTGGAAACGCTGTCACAGGTCTCCAGTGGCTATGTCAGTGCGCATCCGAATGCCGGCCTGCCCAACGCCTTTGGTGAGTACGACGAAACCCCTGAGGAAATGGCCACGACCCTGAAAGAGTTCGCCCAATCGGGCCTGCTCAACCTGGTCGGTGGCTGCTGCGGCACCTCACCCGATCACATCCGCGCCATCGCCGAAGCCGTCGCCGGTCTGCCGCCACGCAGGCTGCCGTTGGCCGCAGACAAGGCTGCTTGAGGAGCACATGATGAAGAAGATTCTTGTGGTCGGTGCCAGTGGCACCCTGGGTTCGGCAGTTGCGCAGCATCTGCGGCAGCAGCATCAGGTCATCACCGCATCGCGCTCGGACCCGCAGCACAGCGTCGATCTGGGCAGCGATGAGAGCGTTGCCGCGCTGTTGCAATCCGTTGGCCCGCTCGACGCCATTGTCGCCACCACCGGCAGCGTCCACTTCGGCCCGCTGACGGAAATGAGCCCGGCACAGTTCGCACATGGGCTACACGACAAGCTGCTAGGCCAGGTGCGGCTGGCCTTGCTTGGCCAACACCACCTGCGCGACGGCGGCAGCATCACCCTGACCACCGGCATCCTGACCGAACAGCCGATTGCCCAAGGCGCCAGCGCCACCAGCGTCAATGCAGCGATCGAGGGTTTCGTGCGCGCCGCCGCGCTCGAACTCCCGCGCGGCCTGCGCATCAACGCGGTAAGCCCCAGCGTGCTCAGCGAAGCGCTGGACGCCTACGGCGACTTCTTCCCCGGCTTTGAACCGGTCACCGCCGCCCGCGCCGCGCTCGCGTACCAACGCAGCGTCGACGGCATCGCCAATGGACAGGTTTTCAAGGTCTGGTAATGAGCAACGACACCGCAACCCACTACACCCGCCTGTCCGGCCTGGAACCGCTGGTCATCACTCCCGACCTGTTGTTCATCAATGTCGGCGAGCGCACCAATGTCACCGGCAGCGCGCAGTTCCGCAAGCTGGTCAAGGAAGAGCGCTACGAGGAAGCCGTTGACGTCGCCCGTCAGCAGGTCGCCAGCGGCGCGCAGATCCTCGACGTCAACATGGACGAAGGCCTGATCGATTCCGAGAAAGCGATGGCACGCTTCCTCAACCTGATCATGTCCGAGCCGGATATCGCCCGCATTCCGGTGATGGTCGATTCCTCCAAGTGGAGCGTGATCGAGGCCGGCCTGAAATGCCTGCAGGGCAAGAGCGTGGTCAACTCGATCTCGCTGAAGGAAGGCGAGGAACTGTTCATCGAACACGCTCGCCTGGTGCGCCGCTATGGCGCCGCTGCGGTGGTGATGGCATTCGATGAAGTCGGTCAGGCCGATACCTGCGAGCGCAAGGTGGAGATCTGCACCCGCGCCTATCGCATCCTGAACGAGCAGGTCGGCTTCCCGCCGGAAGACATCATCTTCGACCCGAACATCTTCGCCGTCGCCACCGGCATCGAGGAACACGACAACTACGCGGTGGATTTCATTGAAGCCACCCGCATCATCAAGCGCACGCTGCCGCATTGCCATGTGTCCGGCGGCGTCTCGAACGTATCGTTCTCGTTCCGTGGCAATGAGACGGTGCGGCAGGCGATCCACTCGGTGTTCCTGTACCACGCGATCAAGGCCGGCATGGACATGGGCATCGTCAACGCCGGTGCGATGCCGATCTACGACCAGCTCGACCCGGAACTGCGCGAGCGCGTGGAGGACGTGATCCTCAACCGTCGCCGCGACGGTACCGAGCGCCTGTTGGAAATCGCCGAACGCTACAAGGGCAAGAAAGGCGAAAAGAAGGTCGAAGACCTGGCTTGGCGCGAGCGCCCGGTACGCGATCGCCTTGCCCACGCGCTGGTGCAAGGCCTGGATGCATGGGTTGAAGAGGACACCGAAGAGGCCCGCCAGCAGTCCAGCCGTCCGCTGGACGTGATTGAAGGCGCGCTGATGGATGGCATGAACGTGGTTGGCGATCTGTTTGGCGCTGGCAAGATGTTCCTGCCGCAGGTAGTGAAATCAGCACGCGTGATGAAGAAGGCCGTGGCCTATCTGTTGCCCTTCATCGAAGAAGAAAAGGCGCGCACCGGCGAAGTCGGCAAGTCCAACGGCAAGATCATCATGGCCACGGTCAAGGGCGACGTGCATGACATCGGCAAGAACATCGTCGGCGTCGTGCTTGCCTGCAACAACTTCGAGGTGGTCGACCTTGGCGTGATGGTGCCGGCGCAGAAGATCCTGGATGCCGCACGCGCCGAGAATGCCGACATCATCGGTCTGTCCGGCCTGATCACACCTTCGCTGGAAGAAATGAGCCACGTCGCCAAGGAAATGCAGCGGCAGGGTTTCGAGCTGCCGTTGATGATCGGCGGCGCCACCACGTCACGCGCACACACTGCATTGAAGATCGACCCGTTCTACAGCGCGCCGACGGTGTGGGTGAAAGATGCCTCGCGCGCCGTCGGCGTGGCCCAGTCGCTGATCTCGCGCGAACTGCGCGCCAGCTTCGTCGCCGCCAACGATGCCGACTACGCGGATATTCGCCAGCGTCATCGCAACCGCGGCGATGCCAAGCGCCTGGTCTCGCTGGAGCATGCGCGCGGCCAACGCTTTACCTGCGACTGGAGTCAATACACGCCGCCGACGCCGAATCAGCCGGGCGTGCATGTGTTCGACAACTATCCGTTGGAAGATCTGCTGCCGGTGATCGACTGGACGCCGTTCTTCCAGGCCTGGGAACTGGCTGGAAAGTACCCGGCGATCCTGACCGATGAGATCGTGGGCCCGCAGGCCAGTGATCTGTTCGCCGATGCGCAGGCGATGCTAAAGCGCATCGTCGATGAGAAGTGGTTGACCGCGCGGGCTGTGTTTGGGATTTGGCCAGCGAATAGCGATGGCGACGATGTGCAGATTTCCCTTCTCCCGCTTGCGGGGGAAGGTGCCCGAAGGGCGGATGGGGGCAAGTTTTTGGCTCCATCGCTTGTGCCGTCTGCCCTCACCCCTCTCCCGCAAGCGGGAGAGGGGCTAAATCAAGATCAAAAGCACACCCTCCACTTCCTCCGCCAACAGGTCGACAAGCCTGCCGAGCGCCCGGACTTCTGCCTGGCCGACTTCATCGCGCCTGCCGACAGTGGCAAGCAGGACTGGATCGGCGCCTTCGCGGTCACTGCCGGCATCGGCATCGATGAACACGTTGCCCGCTTCGAAGCCGACCACGATGACTACAACGCCATCCTGCTCAAGGCCTTGGCTGACCGCCTGGCCGAAGCCATGGCCGAGCGCCTGCACCAGCGTGTGCGCACCGAGTTCTGGGGCTATGCCAAGGATGAGCAGCTCGATAACGAGGCTTTGATTGCCGAGAAATACAGCGGCATCCGCCCTGCCCCCGGCTACCCGGCCTGCCCAGAGCACAGTGAGAAGCAGACCCTCTTCCAGCTGCTCGACGCCGAAGGCATCGGCATGTCGCTGACCGAAAGCTTCGCCATGCTGCCAACTGCAGCGGTATCCGGCTATTACTTCAGCCACCCGCAAAGCCAGTACTTCGTGGTTGGCCGGGTATCACGCGAGCAGGTCATGGACTACGCCAGGCGCAAGGGCGTGGAGCGGGCGCAGGTCGAACGCTGGTTGGCCTCCAACCTGGATTACGATCCGGAATGACCCGCAGCTGCTGGCGGCGACAAGCTCGCCGCCAGCTCCTATCCTGCCCACAGTCCTCCAAGCCCAGACCCCATGCAAAGCCGCAATGCAGAGCTGATCCGCAAGCACGCCGCACCCGGCCGCATTGGCCTGTGCGGCACGGATGATTGGGTCGGCAAGGCAATCCGCAAGGCGCAGGCACCCTTGACCCGCGACGGCCACCGCAGCCTGTGGTCGCACGCGTTCCTGTTCAGTGAGCAACGGCTGGACGGCCATTGGTGGGTATTGGAATCCGATCTGGACCTGCGCAATCGCCAGCTGCGGCTCGGCGCGCAGGAGAACCGCGCAGATCGCTACTTCGACGACGAAGCCTTCCCGAACCTGGCCATCCTCGATTTCGGCTTGGATGCCGCACAGACCCATAAGGTGCAGATTGCCGCACTCGACCTGCTGTCAGGCCTGTCCAGTTACTCGCTGAGCGAACTGGTTGGCACCTTGTTTGCGATGCACAGCACCCGCCTGCGCCGCCGCAGCAACCTGCTTTCAAAGGAAGGCGCGCTGTACTGCTCAGCGATGGTGCAGCACTGCTATGCTGCCGCCGGCATCGATCTGCTGCCCGGTGTGCACGGCAAGAACGTCGCACCGCAGGACATCTACGATGCCCAGCTGCCGCACACCACCCATTCGCTGATCCGCGACCTGGGCATTTCCAGCCTGCGCCGCTTCACCCACAGCGCCAAAGAGCTGCTGGATACCCCGGTCGAAGACCTGTTCTAGCCGAGTTCGCGGTGGATAGCCCCCAGCTGTCGTAAAACTCAGCCCATTTCCTGCTCAAGCATCTGGATCAACAACTCGGCCAACGCCTTGGCTTCAGGATCCGCTGAAGGGCGGTGCAGAACCGCCAACTCGACGCTGTCGATCTTCGGCAAACCGGTCTCCATCCCAAGCACCACATGTCCATCTGTCATCGCGCGCGCCGGCAACAAGCTGATGCCCAGACCGTCGGCAACCGCCGATTGAATGCCGCCGAGACTGGAACTGGTGAAGCTGATGCGCCACCGCCGACCCAGGCTTTCAATCGCGCCGATCATGTCTTCGCGGTACATGCCGCGCGGCGGGAACGCCACCAGCTGCACCGGCTCGGTCCCGAACGAGGGGCTGCTGGCACTGTCCACCCAGCACATCGGCTCCGGCCAGCAGGCCACGCCCTCACGGCTGCCACGCCGTTGCTTGACCAGGATCAGGTCGAGCTCGCCGCGGTCGTAGCCCTCGGCCAAGGCACGACTCAAGCCGCTGCTGACCTCCAGCTTCACCCGCGGATAGGCCCTGTTGAACTCAGCCAGTACCGGCGTGGTACGCCCTGCAGCGAAGTCTTCCGGCACGCCCAGCCTTATCACCACGGCCGCACCATCGCCTGACAAGGCTTCCGCCAGCTGCTCGTTGAGCGACAACATGCGCCGGGCATAGCCCAACACGGTCTCACCGATGTCCGTCGGCCGCACATCGCGTACCCCGCGATCCAGCAGGCGGTGCCCGGCCAGATCCTCGAGCCGCCGTACTTTCTGGCTGATGGTGGACTGGGTGGAATGCAGACGCGCGGCGGCGGCGGTGAAACTGCCGCAATCGGCGACCATCACCAGGGCCCGCAGCAGGTCCAGCTCGAAGTAGGTCCTATTAGTTTTTGAACTGGACTCAACCATGACATTTAATTTCACGATGGATCGCCGCACTTGTAGCATCGCCTGCAGGTTTGGGCAAACGCCCCTCCCCCGCTGCAAGCGCACGGCAACCCTGACAGAGGCAGGCAATGAGCGTAGAGAACTGGATGACCTTCCCGGTACTGGCCGCCACGCTGCTCACATCCAGCGGCGTCGGCGCCAGCACAGCCACCGCGGAGCAGTTGCAACGAGCAGCTGAAGCCGGCGACAGCCAGCGCATCACCCTATTGCTCAGCCAGGGCAGCGGCATCGACTGCCGCGATGCCAACGGACGCACTCCCTTGCTGATCGCCATCCATGCGCGGCAGGTCGAAGCTGCACGCGCTTTGATTGCCGCTGGCGCTGACGTCAATGCAAAGGACCAGCTACAGGACAGTCCCTATCTGTACGCCGGCGCCAGCGGGCAGACCGAAATCCTGCAGATGACCCTCGCACACGGCGCCGACCTGCTCAGCACCAACCGCTATGGCGGCACCGCCTTGATTCCAGCAGCCGAACGCGGCCATGTCAGCACGGTGCAGCTACTGATAGAGGCCGGCGTTGACGTCGACCACATCAACAACCTGGGTTGGACCGCGCTGCTGGAGACCGTCATCCTTGGTGACGGCGGCCAACGCTATGCGCAGATCACCCAATCGCTCATTGCCGCCGGCGCTGACGTCAACCTTGCCGATGCGCAGGGCGTCACGCCCCTGGCACATGCACGCCAACAGCGGCAAGCCGTTATTGAGCAGCTGCTGCGCGCAGCAGGTGCTCGTTGAAGCACTCCACCAAACCGCACTACCCGGCAACCGCCTACCACTGGAACTACCGATGAAGACCACGCTCGGCCTGCTGCTGACAACGTTAGCGGCAACCATCTCTCCCGCGATCGCAGCCCAATCCCAGGTGGACGTGGTGATCCGCAATGCCACCGTGATCGATGTCGAACATGGCCGCGCGATACCCGACCAGACCGTCGCCATCCGCGACGGCAGCATTGTCGCCGTCGGTGATGACGCACAGCTGGGCACCCAATGGCGCGCGACCACCGCCATCGACGGCCGTGGCCGTTATCTCATTCCAGGGCTATGGGACATGCACGTCCACTTCGGCGGCGGTCCCGCGCTGATCGACGAAAACAAGGCCCTGCTGCCGCTTTACGTCGCACATGGCATCACCACCGTGCGCGACGCCTCCGGCGATCTCGCCGAACAGGTGCTGTCCTGGCGAGGACAGATCGCCAGTGGCCAATTGTTTGGGCCGCAGCTGTTCACCTCCGGTGCCAAGATCGAAGGTCTGGCGCCGGTCTGGAAAGGCACGATCGAAGCAGGCGACGAGGCCGGCGTCGATGCAGCCTTGGACCGCGAGCAACGCGACCAGGTCGACTTCGTCAAGATCACCGACAGCACGCTGAAGCCGGAGCTGTTCCTGTACGCCGTCAGCCAGGCCAAGGCACGCGGCCTGCGCAGCTCCGGTCACGTGCCGATGGCCTTGACCGTGGGTCAGGCCATCGAGGCCGGCATGAGCTCGATCGAGCATCTGGATTACGCCTACAAGGCTGGCGTGAAGGACGAAGCAGCGGTCGCCGCTGATTTCGGCGCCGGCAAAATCGACCGTGCAGAAGCCAATCGCAGGCTGCGCACCGGCTTCGATCGGGCGACGGCAATGGCGGCCTATCGCCGTTTCGCCGAACTCGGCGTTGCGGTAACCCCGACACTGGATGGCGGCCGCATCATCGATTTCCTCGATGTCGAGCCGCGCGACAACGACCCCTATCTGGCTTATATCGGTCCGGGACTTCGCGATACCTACACCTGGCGCGTTGAACGCGCTGCCAAGGCCACGCCCGCACAGATCGAAGCCCGTCATGCGCATTACGCCGAGGTCGCCGCGGTGCTGCCGATGCTGCAGGAAGCAGGCGTGCGCATCATGGCAGGCACCGATGCGGGCTTCCTGAACTCCTATAACTTCCCGGGAATCGGCCTGCACAACGAACTCGCACTGTATGTGCGCGAGGGGCTGACCCCGGTTCAGGCATTGCAGTCGGCTACCCGCGCTGGCCCTGCATGGTTTGGCAAACTGGACCGCTACGGCGCGGTCGCCGAAGGCAAGGCTGCCGACCTGGTACTGCTGGAGCGCAATCCCTTGCAGGACATCGAAGCCACGCGCGCCATCAATACCGTGGTGATGCGCGGCAAGGTTTACGACCGCGCCGCACTGGACGCGATGCTGGCCGAAACCAGGGCGCAGGTCGCCGAGTGGAACGCCAAGGCCAAGCCCTGACCTCTGCAACCGGGCAGAGGGACTCAAACAGCCCGCTAGCCCAGCTGTTTGTAGGAGCGGTGTAAGCCGCGAAGCAAGCGATCTGTCAGCTGGCATGTATATAGAGAACAGCTGCAACACCAGCTTCGCGGCTGACGCCGCTCCTACAAACAACAGCCCATCCATGCTCGCGAGTGGAACCGGCGCGGAACACCCAGAACCGACGCGATAGCGTCACCCCGATCTGCCATCCAAAGCCCGCAAAAGGCACAATAGGCATCGCGGTACATGCCGCTCCCCCTTGCCTGCCCAGCGCGCCCAGCGCCTTGCCATGACGTCCGTTGCCCTGCCAGCGCAGACCGTGCCGACCGCACGCCTGTCGAGCTTCTACTTCTTCTACTACGCCGCGCTTGGCGCGTTCACGCCGTATTGGAGCCTGTACCTGCAGTCGCGCGGCATGACCGTCACCGCCATCAGCGTGATGATGAGCCTGTGGTACGCCACGCGGGTGGTCGCGCCCAGCACCTGGACTTCGCTGGCAGCCGTCTCGCCGCACCCGATCCGTTGGCTGCGCGTGGGCTGTGTATTGACCATCGTCTGCTTCGCCGGCTTTCTGGTGCCCGCGCCGCAGTGGACGCTGTACGCGGTGATGATCGCGTTCTGTTTCTTCTACAACGCGGTCATGCCGCAGTTCGAATCGATCACCCTCACCCACCTCGGTGCGGACAGCCACCGCTACGGCACGATCCGGGTCTGGGGCTCGCTGGGCTTCATCATCGTCGTCACCCTGTTCGGCTGGCTGATTGAGAAATACGGTGCCGGCAAGCTGCCATGGCTGATGCTGCCGCTGTTCGCGCTGTTGACCGGTTCGGCCTTCCTCAACCGTTATGCGCGCGATATCGGTGCGCGCAGCCAGCACGGGACAGGCTTCTGGAGCATCGTGCGGCAGAAGCCAGTCCTGGCCTTCTTCATTGCGGCCTTTCTCGAACAGCTGTCGTTCGGCCCTTACTACACCTTCTTCTCGCTCTACATGGACCAGCACGGCTACAGCACCTCGGTGCTCGGACTGATGTGGACCGTCGGCGTGGTGTTCGAAGTGGCGGTGTTCTTCCTGATCGCGCGCTTCTTCCGTCGCTGGGATGCCAGCTGGCTGTTGATCATCTCGATGGGCAGCGCCGTGTTGCGCTGGTGGGTTACGGCGCTGTGGCCGGAGAACCTGCCGGTGATGCTGGTCGCACAGACCACCCATTGCCTGGGCTTCGCCGCCTTCTTCGCCTCGGCCATGCAGCTGCTGGCACGCTACTTCCCGGGCAATCTGAACGGGCACGGCCAAGGACTGTTCTATGGCTTTTCGTCCGGACTGGGCGGCGTGCTCGGCGCCCTGATCGCGGGCCAGCTCTGGCAGTTCGGCGACGGCAAGGTCGCCTTCATCGTTGGCGGCTGTTTTGCCCTGCTCGGTACCCTGATCGCCTGGTACTGGCTGCCGCCTTCGCGCCAGGCAGGCGGCATGCGCAACTAAACACAGCCGCCTCCACTGGGCCCTGCTATAACAATGCAGCACTCACGGCACAGGGGAGTTGTCATGAATTTGCACTACTTGCGGTCCATCGCCTTGGCCGCCGCGCTGTTTGCGGCATCGGCCATGGCCCATGCCGAAGCAGACCAGACGATCCCCGGGTTCGTCGCCTCCTGCTTCCAGTACCTGGACAAACCCACGGAATTGACGGCCAGGCTGGACAGCGTCGCCCAGCGTCTGGAAGGCAAGTCTGCGGAGAATTTCCTCAAGGGCCGTAAAGGCCGGGCCTGGCTGATGACGAACGAAGACCGGCTTTACGGCTTTGCCCTCCTCGACCAAGGCATCTGCACAATGACGGCCATCAGCGGCGACCCCAAGACCATCGCCACGGATTTCATTGATCTCGGCAAAATGGCTGAAGAGCAATACAAGGTCGAATGGGAGCCAGTCACCGAGGAGTCCGGCTGGGCCGAGCACGCCTACACCCTTTTCGACCCCGACAATCCCACCGATATCTACCTGCGCATGGCACTGAACAACGCAGCCAACGCACATGTCCGTGCCATTGTCAGCGTCGGCCGCATTCCCGACGACGAACCCTGACCAGCCTCAAAAACACAAAGAGACAGGCCAAAGGCCTGTCTCTTCGTTCCAGAGCGCCAATCTGGCTCTTACCAGACCAGATCATCCGGCACCTGGTACTGCGGAACCGCCTAGGGATCCGCATCGGCCGGTGCATTCGGGTCGACCTTCAGCGCCACCGCCTGGGCAAACACCTGCTCGGCCTGCGCCAGTACCTCGGCGCTCACCAACAGGTAGCGGCCGTTCTGCTGCAGCACGCCCAACTCACCTGCATTGAGCGCTTTGAGCTGTTCGGCGTTGACGTAGACGCGCTTGATCTTGCCGCCGTACGGGAAGTGACGGGCAATGTCGGCGTTGGGATCATTCAGTCCCTTGTCCTTGATCAGCTCATCAAGCTTGGCGCGCGCTTCACGGCGCAGGCGTGCTTCTTCCTGCTTGGCCTGTTCGGCCTGGATGCGTTCGTCCTTTTCCTTCTGCGCACGGATCGCATAGGCCTTGGCCAGGTCGATGTCTTCCTGCGAGCGCGGCTTGCGTGGACCGGACTGCGGCTTTCCCTGCCCCGGCTTACCAGCATTGGCTGGCTTGCCGTGGTGCGCTGGCTTGCCTGCATGGGCAGGCTTGTTGCCTGCCTGCTGCGGCCGGCCTTGGCCCGGCTTGCCCTGCGGACGGCCGTCCCGGCGCACTTCCGGCTTGCGCTCCGGCTTGGGAGCAGGCTTGAAACCCAGCCCGAGCAGCTGGTCGCGAATATTGTCACTCATAGGAAATATCAGTAGTGCGGGGGCGGTGGTTCATCGGCGGCATCGGCGTACAAGGCCGTGCGCACCTTGCCCAGGTCATCAAGAAGGTGGCGCAGGAGGTCTGCATTGCGTGAGCCCTGCATACGGGCATCAGCCAATGCCTCGCTCATCTCCGCCAGGGCATGCTCCTGGAAAGAGACGCGCATCTCCAGTTCAACCATGCGGGCTTCCAGCGCTTGCTCGCGCTGCTCAGGTGTTGATTCATGCATGTACGGAACGTCCTCGACCAATGCCGTAATACGCCAGGCCTGCGGCTTCGATTTCAGCCGGGTCGTAGAGGTTACGGCCATCAAATACCACCGCATCGCCGAGTGCTTCACGCATACGCGTGAAATCGGGGCTGCGGAACTGCTTCCACTCGGTGACTACCACCAGAGCGTCTGCGTCATGTAGTGCGGCAAATGCGGAGTCGCAGAAAACCAGGTCCTCACGTTCGCCAAAAACGCGGCGAGCTTCCTCCATGGCTTCCGGATCAAACACCTGCACCTTGGCACCGGCTTCCCACAACTGGGCCAATACGCGCCGGCTCGGTGCCTCGCGCATATCGTCGGTGTTCGGCTTGAATGCCAAGCCCCATACAGCGAAGGTCTTGCCACGCACCCCCTCATCTTCGCCGCGGTCGTAATGCCGTTGGATCAGCTCGAAGAGATGGCCCTTCTGGGCGGCATTCACCGCCTCAACCGCATTGAGCAGCTGCGGCTGGTGACCGTGCTGTGCGGCAGTGCGCGCCAGCGCCTGCACATCCTTGGGGAAACAGGAGCCGCCATAGCCAGCGCCTGGATAAATGAAGTGCCAGCCGATGCGTGGATCAGAACCTATGCCCTGCCGCACCTGCTCGATATCGGCGCCTACGCGCTCGGCGATATTGGCAATTTCATTCATGAAACTGATCTTGGTCGCCAACATCGCATTGGCGGCGTACTTGGTCAGCTCGGCCGAACGCACATCCATTTCCACGACGCGGTCGCGGTTGCGGTTGAACGGCGCATACAAGCGACGCAACACCGCAACCGCCTGCGCACTGTTGGCGCCAATGACGATGCGATCCGGGCGCATGCAGTCTGCGACCGCATCGCCTTCCTTCAGGAATTCGGGATTGGAGACCACGTCGAACGCAATCTCCTGGCCACGCGCTGCCAGCTCTTCGGCAATGGCAGCACGAACCTTGTCCGCGGTGCCAACCGGCACCGTCGACTTGTTCACCACCACCGTCGGCCGCGCCAGATGGCGGCCGATGGTGCGGGCAACCGCCAACACGTATTGCAGGTCGGCACTGCCGTCTTCATCGGGCGGCGTACCTACCGCGATGAAAACCACTTCACCGTGGCCGATGGCCTGCGCCGCGTCGGTGGTGAAAGCCAGGCGCCCGGAGGCGTGGTTGGCTTTCACCATCGGTTCCAGGCCGGGCTCGTAGATCGGGATGATGCCCCGCTCCAAGCCCTGGACCTTGGCCTGGTCGATGTCGACGCAGACCACATCGTGCCCTACTTCCGCCAGACAGGTCCCGGTGACGAGACCTACATAGCCGGTGCCGAAAATAGCTACACGCATGGTTGCGTCCGCTCCGTGACCAGCCTTACGGCATCACGCCCAGCAACTCGACGTCGAAGGTCAAGGTTGCGTTCGGGCCGATCGGGCCACCCTGGGTGCCGTTCTCGCCGTAAGCCAGCTCGCCCGGAATCCAGAAGCGGTACTTGGAACCAACCGGCATCAGTGCGACGCCCTCGGTCCAACCCTTGATGACCTGATCCAGACCGAAATCAACCGGCTGACCGCGCTGGTAGCTGCTGTCGAACACTTCGCCGCTGAGCAGCTTGCCTTCGTAGTTGACGCGCACACGGCTGGTAGCCATCGGGCGCTCGCCGCTACCGGCGCGGATCACCTGATACTGCAGGCCCGAAGCGGTGGTCACCACGCCCGGCTGGGTCTTGTTCTTGGCGAGGAAGGCATTGCCTGCTTCACGGTTGGCCTGTGCGGCCTTGCCGGCCTCAGCCTTCATTTCGGCTTCCTTGGTGGCGCTGAACGCCTGCAGCACGCCCTGCGCCTGCTCGTGGCTCATCAGCGGGGTGCCCTTGGAGAACACGGTGCTGATCGCCTGGAACACCGAGTCCAGATCGATATCCTTCTGGATGCGCGCCAGCGACGGACCAACGGCAAAGCTGCCCAGCATCAGGCCGACCTTCTCGCGGTCAACCGATGGCGGTGCACTGCCCGGAGCCATGCCCGGAACCTGCTGCCCCGAACGGACCATCATCACGGTGCGCAGCGCCTGGTCGGTCTTCTGTGCTTCTTCCTGCGACAACAGCGGCGGGTTACCGGCAAAGGCGTTCTCGACAGCGCGGCGCAAAGCAGCCACGTCTACTTCCGAGGCAACCGGCTCAAACGAGCTGGCCACGTCAATACCGATGGCGTAGCCAATCTTTTCACGATCCGAGGTCAAAACAGACTTCTCCTTGGTCGCCGCCGCAGCGGCAGGTTGTTGCGAATAAACGACCCCGGGGGCCGCCATCGCCAAAATCAGAAGCGACGCAACCGCGCCACGCTTTCCCATCTTCATTCGCTGCATTCCTGGAAGTGAACAGACGCCACCGGCGGCGCGAGGGGCGACATTGTCGCACGCGCGCCGCAGATGTCGAGGCGCATCAGCGCTGTGGTGCTGGTGCGGCCAGCGCGCGGTCAATTGCCGCCCGCAGTTCCGGATCATCCGGCTTCACCCGGCTCGGGAACTGTGCCAGCACCCGACCATCGCGTGATATCAGATATTTGTGAAAGTTCCATGCTGGCGCCACACCACTGATACGGGTCAGGTCCTGGTATAGCGGCGTGGCTTCCGAGCCGATCACATGGACCTTCTGGAACATCGGGAACTTCACCCCGTAGGTAAGTGTGCAGAACTCCTGTATCTGCTCCTCGCTGCCCGGCTCCTGGCCTTTGAAATCGTTGGACGGAAAGCCCAATACAGCAAAACCACGCGGCGACAGTTCCTGCTGCAATGCCTCCAGCCCCTCGTATTGCGGGGTGAATCCGCATTTGGAGGCAGTGTTGACCACCAACAGCACCTTGCCGCCATACGCGCGATTCAGGTTCACCTCGTCTTTTCCAGCCAGCGAACGGAAGCTGCGGTCCAGCAGCGGCCCCGCCAGGGCCTCCAGGGCAGTGCCCGAACTAGCCACAAAAGCAATTGAAATCAATAAATTACGAATGTTCACTGGTTTCTCCTGAACACGACAAGCAAGGTTGGAACGACATAGGCCATTAGTTTGGTCGGAATCAGTTGCATGTCGGCGTGTCGGTGTTATAGTTGCATACAACACCAGCCACCCTACACAGGGAGCCCTCATGAACACCAAGCACGGCAGATACGCTCTCCACGCACTGATGGTCACAGGCACCTTGTTGTTACTGGGCTGCTCAACCTCCCTCGGCAACGGACTTGCCGATGCCAAGGATTATGCAGCCCAGGCGGCCGGTGATGGACAGGAAGCCGACGAAAGCCCCAAAGCGAAACGACCGGTCCGGCGTATGCGGACCAGCCTTTCGATGCCTTATTTTTCTTTCGCACAGCTGAATTCGCGGAGCTGACCCATGAGCGATATCCAGTGGAGCGATGGCGCTCCCATTTACCGCCAGCTGAAGGATCGCGTGATTGCGATGATGCTGGACGGAATCCTGAAGCCGGGCGATGCCCTGCCCTCGGTACGCCAGGTGGCGGCCGAGTACCAATTGAACCCGATCACCGTCTCGCGCGCCTACCAGGAGTTGGCCGACGAGAACCTGGTCGAGAAGCGCCGTGGCCTTGGTATGTTCATGACCGAGGAGGCCGCACAGAAACTGCGCGGCAACGAGCGCGATCGTTTTCTCAATGACGAATGGCCGGCCGTGCTGGAGCGCATCCAGCGCCTGGGCCTGACCATGAAAGATTTGCTGCCACCGGGGACCAACCTATGAACGCCGCCGTCGAAGCCGTCGTTTCCGCCAAGGGCCTGCGCAAGGCTTACAAGCAGAAGCCAGCGCTGGACAACACTAGTTTCACCATTGAACCGGGCCGCATCGTCGGTCTGATCGGCCCCAACGGTGCCGGCAAGACCACGGCGCTCAAGGCCGTACTCGGCCTGACCTCGTTTGACGGCGACCTGAAGGTGCTGGGCATGGACCCGCGCACCCAGCGCGACGATCTGATGAACGATGTCTGCTTCATTGCCGACGTAGCCGTGCTGCCGCGCTGGTTGCGGGTCAAGGAAGCCATCGATTTCGTCGCCGGCGTACATCCGCGTTTTGACCGCGCCCGCTGCGAGCGCTTCCTCGCCAATACCAAGCTCAATCCGAAGCAGCGCGTGCGAGAGATGTCCAAGGGCATGGTCGTGCAGCTGCACCTGGCGCTGGTGATGGCGATCGACGCCAGGATCCTGGTGTTGGATGAACCCACCCTGGGCCTGGACATCATGTACCGCAAGGAGTTCTACCAGCGCCTGCTGGAGGATTACTTCGACGAGCAGAAGACCATCATCATCACCACCCACCAGGTGGAAGAAGTCGAGCACATCCTTACCGACGTGCTGTTCATCCGCGATGGCAGGATCGTGCTGTCGTCGGACATGGAAGCCCTGGCCGGTCGCTACACCGAGCTGCTGGCTTCGGCCGACGCCCTGCAGGCAGCCCGGGCCTTGGCTCCTATCGAAGAACGCGCACTGCCGTTCGGCAAAACCGTGCTGCTGTTCGACGGCGTTGACCGCAACCAACTCGCCGCCATGGGCGAAATCCGCACCCCCGGCCTGGCCGACCTGTTCGTGGCCACCATGAAGGGAACCTACGCATGAACGCCGCTCATCACATCTCCCCGCTCGGCAAGTTCAAATGGCTGCTCAAGCGTGAGTACTGGGAAAACCGGGGCGGCTTCGTCTGGGCCCAGGTCATCACCGGTGGCATCGCCATCCTGTTCGCCGCCATTGGCGCCGTGATTGGCGTGTTCGCCGCACGCAGCTCGGATGGCATCAACCATTCCGGCGAGATCAGCGAATACCTGAAGGTCATGGGCGCGTTCGGCGATGGCCTGCTGCTGGCAGGCATCTTCCTGGCCTCGCTGATACTTGCCTTCGTCGTGTTCTTCTACGCATTGGGCAGCCTTTATGACGACCGCCGCGACCGCAGCGTACTGTTCTGGAAGTCGCTGCCGGTATCCGACACCCAGACCGTGCTGTCCAAGGCATTGTGGGCGCTGGTGCTGGCACCGCTGATCGCAATGGCGATCGGCCTGGCTGTCGGCCTGGTGTTGTGGGTGGTTGCCATGTTGGGTGCGGCCGGTGCCGGCGCCACCAGCCCCTGGGCAATCGCCACCCACTCGCATCCGTTCCGCATCCTTGGCCTGGTCCTGAGCACCTTGCCGATCAGCCTGCTCTGGGCACTGCCTACCGTTGGCTGGTTGATGTTCTGCTCGGCGCTGGTACGTACCAAGCCGTTCCTGTGGGCAGTGCTGCTGCCGCTGCTGGCCTGCACCATGATCAGCATCCTCGGCGCCATGCCGGGCGTGAAGCTGCCACTGGGCTGGATCTGGTACACCGTCGCCTACCGCGGCTTGCTGAGCGTGTTCCCGTCATCCTGGCTGCCGCGTGGCCTGACCGACACCAACATCAGCGGCGAAGACCTGCAGACCCCGGCCGACCTGGTGCAGTGGCTGCTGCAGCACCACAGCCTCAGTCAGGTATTGTCGAACCCGGATATCTGGATCGGCGCCGTGGTCGGTATCGTTCTGATCGTCGCCGCCATCTACCTGCGCCGCCGTCGCGACGACATCTGAGTTCCGATCAGGAGAATGTTCATGCACAAGACGTTTGTATTGGCCGCATTGCTGGCTGCGCCGGGCGCAGCCATCGCCAGCCAGCCCTGCGCGTTTACCGCACCGCAGTCGCTGAACCTGGACCTGGGCAGCAGCAAGACCGTGATGTTCGAGGTGAACAGCCATGACCTGCGCCTGCAGGCCAGCCCAGGAGCGAGAGCGGCCATCAGCGGACGTGGCTGCGCTTCCAGCCAGGAACTGCTGGACCAGCTCTCGCTGAGCCAGCGCAAGGTTGGCGACAAGCTGGTGGTGACGCTGGAACGCCGGAACCAGGGGCTGAACATCAACATGGGCAACACCTACGCCTACCTGGACCTGACCGGCAGCCTGCCGGACGACATCCTGGTACAGCTCAAGGTCGGTTCCGGTGATGCCTCTCTGGTCGGCGCCAAGAGCATGAGCGCCGACGTGGGTTCTGGCGATGTCAGTGCGCGTGACATCAAGGGCCTGGCAACGGCGGCAGTGGGCTCAGGCGATGTCGAGTTCCACAACATCGGCTCGCTTCACGTGCTTTCGGTGGGCTCCGGCGACGCCAAGATCGACGGCGTCCGCGGCGACGCCCGGGTTGGCACTGTCGGTTCCGGCGACGTCGAGCTGCGCGGTGTACAGGGTGCCGTAAGCATCGAAAGCATCGGCTCCGGTGACGTCGACATTCGCGATAGCCGCGGCGCCGTGCAGTTGGGCTCACTGGGTTCGGGCGACCTCGACGTCCGTGGCGCCGCCAGCCTCAAGGTGGATAGCCTCGGCAGCGGCTCAGTGAACCACTCCGACATCACCGGCAGCATCGACCTGCCGAAAAAACGCTAATTCCTTCTTATCGCAACGGAACGCAGACCATGAAGATCCTCAACGCACCCCTGCTTGCTCTTGCATTGGCCATCCCGCTGGCCGCCTGTGGTGAAAAGCCGGCAACCAACGCACCGGCGACCGACAGCACCATTGGTGCCAAGGTCCGCGAAGCGACCGACAAGGCCCGCAAGGAAATGGCAGAGGGAAACATCAGCATCGGTTCCGACGGTGCAAAGGTGGAAGTCACCCCGACCGGCGACCTGCTGATCAATGGCGCCTCCATCCCGCTCAATGACAGCCAGCGCGTGATTACACAGCGCTACCGCACGCAGGTGATCGGCATCGCCGAGGCTGGCATCGACATCGGTGTGCAGGGGGCCAACCTCGGTGCGCAGGCTGCGGGCGAAGCGATCAAGGGCATCTTCTCTGGCAACTCCGAGCAGATCGAAGCACGCATCAATGCCGAAGCGGACAAGATCAAGGCCAGCGCCGCCAAGATCTGCGACCAGCTGCCAGCGTTGATGGTCACCCAGCAGCAACTGGCTGCGGCGGTGCCGGAGTTCAAGCCGTACGCAAAGATGGACCAGGGTGATATCGACGATTGCCGCAATGGCAACGGCAATGTCCAGATTCCCTGATCGGGGGGCCTGACCTGCCCTCTGGCGGGGGCGTTAGAATGACCGCCCCCGTCGTTGTTGCCCCGCTGCCATGAACAAACTGTTGTTGCTGATCCTCATTGCCTTCGCCACCCTCGCGACCGGCTGTGACCGTGAGAAGTACGCCGAGCACCGCAGCGAGCGCAGCAAGCCCAAGACCGAAGTCACCCTGGAGCGCATCGCCATCCGCCGCGCGCCCTACCCCAACCTGGACATCCTGCCGGACGGCCGCCTGCGCGTGGATGACATCGTCATCCCCTTGAATGCCGAGCAGCAGGCAATGCTGCAGACCAGCTACGTCAAGCTGCAGATCCTGCGCCAGAACACCTTGGTGGACGCCGATCCGGCAGCGGCGCTGGAGCGCACACTGCCACTGCAGCTCCCGGAAGGCCAATCGCCGTTCCCGCCGGACCTGGCCAAGCACATTCCCGAGTTCGAGAAGTACGACGAAGCCCTGGCCAACCTGCGCGCCGTGCGCTGACCGTAGTGCCGACCCATGGTCGGCAGAGGCTTTACCGGCAATGTCAATGTAGTGCCGAGCCATGCTCGGCAGAGGCCTGCCCAACAACCTCTCCCGTAGGGGCGGCGTAAACCGCGACGCCAACAGCCCCCGCAGGGCCGAAAGCCAACCCCTCCCCAGCCCTCCCCTTCGCTACGCGAAAGGGAGGGGGCAAGCCCATCAATGGTCGTGGATGCCGCCCAGGGTCAGCGCCGCCGGGTCCAGCAGGCGCTTCAGCTCGGCCTCGGACAAACCACTGTCCTCCAGCGCCACCTCCAGCACCGGCCGCTGCTCCTTGTAGGCGCGCTTGGCAATCGCCGCGGCCTTCTCGTAGCCGATGATCGGGTTCAACGCCGTCACCAGGATGGGATTGCGGGCCAAGGCCTCACGCACCCGTTCCTGCTTGACCACCAGACCCACGAACACCTTGTCGGCCAGCAGCGTCATCACGTTGGACAGCAGCTGGATCGAATCCAGCAGGTTGGCCGCGATCAGCGGCAGCGCCACGTTCAACTGGAAGTTGCCGGTCTGCCCGGCCACGGTGATCGCGGCGTGGTGGCCAATCACCTGCGCAGCCACCATCACGGTTGCCTCCGGAATCACCGGATTGACCTTGCCCGGCATGATCGAGCTGCCTGGCTGCAACGCCGGCAGTTCCAGCTCGCCCAAGCCAGCCAGCGGGCCGGAGTTCATCCAGCGCAGGTCATTGGCGATCTTGATCAGGGCCACCGCCAGCGCATTGAGCTGGCCAGACAACTCCACCGCGTCGTCCTGCGCTGCCAGCCCTTCAAACTTGTTGGCCGCACTCTCGAACTTGACCCCGGTGCTGACCGACAGCGCCCGCGCTACCTTGCCACCAAAACGCGGATCGGCGTTGATGCCGGTGCCAATCGCGGTGCCGCCCAGCGGCAAGCGGCGCAGGCGCTTCAAGGCATCCTCGATGCGTCCTTCGGCCGAGGCCAGCTGTGCCGACCAGGCACCGAACTCCTGGGCGAAGGTCAGCGGCATCGCGTCCATCAGGTGGGTGCGGCCGGTCTTGACGATCTTGCCCAGCGTGCGCGCGCGCTTGTCGATGGTCTTGCGCAGGTGTTTGAGCGCTGGCAACAGCGACTCCACCACTTCGAGCTGGGCCGAGACGCGGATGGCGGTTGGGATCACGTCATTGGAGCTCTGCCCCAGATTGACGTGATCGTTGGGATGCACCGCGGTCTTGCCGGCCTTGCCGCCGTGGTTGGCCAGCGTGGCGATGACCTCGTTGGCGTTCATGTTCGACGAGGTGCCGGAGCCGGTCTGGTAGACATCGATCGGGAACTGGCTGTCATGCGCGCCGATCGCCACTTCGGTGGCCGCCGACTGGATCGCCTTGCCAACGCCCTTGGGCAGCAGCCCCAGGCCGGTGTTGACCTCGGCCGCGGCGCCCTTGATCAGGCCCAGCGCCCGGATGAAGGCGCGCGGCATGCGCTGCCCGGAAATCGGGAAATTCTCGACCGCACGCTGGGTCTGCGCGCCCCACAGTGCCTCGGCGGGCACCTGCAGTTCGCCCATGCTGTCGTGTTCGGTCCGGAAACCACTTTTGGAACCCTTGCTCATCATCTACTCCGCACTTCTTCATTGGGGGGAAAGGAAGCTGCGGCTGGCAATGGGCAGGCTTCCCTGGCTGGCGGCTGCGCACACCATACCCGTCATGGGCGGCAATGGCACCTGCAGCGGGCGGGATTCAATGGCCCGCCAGCGGCGGTTGCCCCGGCAGCGTAGAATATGCGCCCCCGCCACTGCCCAACCGCCTGCCGCCATGACGGATACGTCCCGCCAAGAAGCCGCCCTGCTCGCCCTGTCCCCGCTTGATGGCCGTTATGCCGGCAAGGTCGACGCCCTGCGTCCGATCTTCTCCGAGTACGGCCTGATCAAGGCCCGCGTCAAAGTCGAGGTCGAATGGCTGCTGGCGCTGGCTGCCGAGCCGGGCATCACCGAGCTGGCCGATTTCTCGGCGGCCGGCAAGACCAAGCTGCGCGCGCTGGCCGATGGCTTCTCGGTCGAGAACGCTGCCCGCGTCAAGGAGATCGAGCGCACCACCAACCACGACGTCAAGGCCGTGGAGTACTTCATCAAGGAACAGCTCAAGGACGACGCCGAGCTGGCACCGGCCTTGGAGTTCGTGCATTTCGCCTGCACCAGCGAGGACATCAACAACCTGTCCTACGGCCTGATGCTGGCTGAAGCCCGCGACAAGGTGATTCTGCCCGGTTACAGCGGCATCGCCGCCTCGCTGCGCCAGTTGGCCCACGCCCAGGCCGACCAGCCGATGCTGTCGCGCACCCACGGCCAGACCGCCTCGCCAACCACCCTGGGCAAGGAGCTGGCCAACGTCGTCGCCCGCCTGGAACGGCAGATCCGCCAGATCGGCGCGGTCGAGCTGACCGGCAAGATCAACGGCGCCGTCGGCAACTACAACGCCCATGTCGTGTCCTACCCGAACATCGACTGGCCGGCCTTCGCCGAGCGTTTCGTCACCTCGCTGGGCTTGGTGTTCAACCCCTACACCACCCAGATCGAGCCGCACGACAACGTCGCCGAGATCGGCGATGCCGCACGCCGCGCCAACACCATCCTGATCGACCTGGCCCGCGACATCTGGGGCTATATCTCGCTGGGCTACTTCAAGCAGAAGCTCAAGGAGGGCGAAGTCGGCTCCTCGACCATGCCGCACAAGGTCAACCCGATCGACTTCGAAAATGCCGAAGGCAACTTCGGTATCGGCAATGCCTTGTTCGAGCACTTCAGCGCCAAGCTGCCGATCAGCCGCTGGCAGCGCGACCTGACCGACTCCACCGTACTGCGCGCCGTCGGCACCGCCTTCGGTCACAGCCAGGTGGGCCTGGAATCGCTGGCCAAGGGCTTGGGCAAGCTGACCGTGAACCCGGAACGCCTGGACGCCGATCTGGACGCTGCCTGGGAAGTGCTGGCCGAAGCCGTACAGACGGTGATGCGCCGCCACGGCCTGCCGAATCCTTATGAACAGCTCAAGGCGCTGACCCGCGGTCACGGCATCACTGCCGATTCGATGCGCGAGTTCATCGAGACCCTGGAACTGCCGGCCGAGGCCAAGCAGCGCCTGCGCGAGCTGACCCCGGGCGGCTATGCGGGCCTGGCTGCTGAGTTGGCCAAGGCGATCTGAGCAGCAGAAATGCTGAGTGCTTAAAGCCCTTCTCCCGTTCACGGGAGAAGGGTTGGGATGAGGGGAAGCTTTTAGATGTAGTGGCGCGGCCAACGGGGGGGAACAGGTTCCCGGTAAACCCCCAAGCCCCGCAGGGGGGGGCCGGAGGGGGGGAGGTTTTTTAGGGATTTTTTTAAGAAAAA